>JASLXN010000120.1:0-4826 GCA_030740315.1 Dehalococcoidia bacterium
GGTGAGGAGGACATTCAACGATTATTATCTTTCCTTCCCACCCTCCAGAGAGTAATTTCTTGGGGGGCTGTGCCCCCCAGAGACCCGCCATTGGTTTCAAGGACTCTGCCTTGGAAACCAGCTACAGGTTGTTTGATGGGACAAGTATAGCTGGAGGAAGGTCCCGGAGGTGACAGGTTGATAGATGGAGCCTTATATCCCACAAAGCCTTTAGAGAGCCGGAAGCGGGCTCGGGAGATCCGGGACCGCTTCTATCAGGAACTGATGAGCGCCCGGGAGGACGGAAAGCTGGTGCTCTCGGCTGGCATGCGGGTGCCGTTCGAGCTGGTATCCGGGTTCGGGGACTTCGAGTGCATTAGCGAACACTTCTCCAACGTAGTGTCACTTGATCAGGAGATGGCCCAGAGGTACAATGAGGCCTTTGAGTCCAGGGGATTCGCCCGAGACTTCTGCTCCCTCTCCCGGCTCTATCTGGGGGCGATGGTTACCGGAGACACTCCGTGGGGCCCTTTCCCCAAGCCCAATATCTGCCTTATGTTCCACGCCTGCGATATCCAGGGCAAGTGGTTCCAGTTGGTAGCGGAGCACTTCTCAGTACCCTATTTCTGCCTAGAGCAGCCCGTCCACTATCCACCCAACCCGGCCAAGCGCCGGCATAATATTCACTATCTGACCGAACAGTTTCACTCTCTGATTGACTGGGCGGAGCAGACTCTGGGACGCAAGTTTGATGAGGAGCGTTTCGTAGAGGCCACCCTCAACTCCCTGGAGGTACAGTCCCTGTGGGCGGAAGTGTGCTGCCTCAACCGGGCAGTGCCCGCCCCCCTGGACGACCGCATGCTCTATGCGCTGGAGTCCGTATCCTGCCTCATACGCCACAAGCCAGAGGCGGTGTCTTTCTACCGTGACCTGCGGGACGAGGTGCAGGAACGGGTACGAGACGGTATAGCCGCCCTGCCCACCGAAAGGTACCGGCTGATGCACGATAACCAGCCTCCCTTCTACTGGCTGGGCATCTACAAGGTGGCGGAACAGTACGGTGCCACCGCCATCGGCTCCCATACTTCCTTTACCCTTATGGGCGCATACGAAGACAAAGAGGACGGCAGGTTGAGAGCCAGGCGGCACCCCCGAGGGCTGGGCCTCCGGGTCAGGGGCCGGGAAGACCTGGTCCCCTACCTGGCCGAATGGTACGCGGATACCCCCTTCTACGAGGACATCATCACTCCACAGACCCGGCTCACTAACACCATGCGCTTCGTGGATGAGTGGGGGGTGGATGGGGTGGTAATCCACCTCAACCGAGGTTGCGAAGGGGTAACGGCTGGGGCGCTTGAGCTGAAACGGGCGCTACAGGAACGGGCCATTCCGGCCACCGTTTACGAGGGAAACTATGTGGACCGGCGGGATCTCTCACAGTCACAGGTGGTGGATACCCTGGAGACTTTCATGGAGAGCCAGGGCTTGAAGAGAATCAACCCCTGAGCCGCTGCATTATGTCCCTGCCCTCCCGGCGTTGTGCCCTGCATTATAGATTCAGGCAAGGCGGCCCTTGACGGCTCCCGTTGCCTGGCTGGGCCACACCTTCGCCTCCCTGAAGATACGGGACTTCCGCCTCCTGTGGCTCGGCTCCGCTTCGGAGCATACCGGGGAGTGGATGGAGCGGATTGCGGTGGGGTGGCTGGTACTGCAGATGACCAACTCGCCTTTCATGGTGGGCCTAACCGAGTTCATGCGCTTCGCTGCCCTCCTCATATTTCCCTTTATCGCAGGAGCGACAGCGGACCGGGTAGACCGTAAAAAGCTGCTAATTGCCACCTTGCTGGGACTATCGGGTATCTCCGCCGTTCTGTCTGTCCTAGTGCTCACAGATACAGTAACTGTGGCACACCTCCTAGCCTATTCTTTCTTCAGCGGCGTATTTATCGCCTTCAACCACCCCGCCCGGGCCACCCTTCTGGCCGGAATAGTAGGCCGGGCCAGCTACCCTAATGCGGTATCTCTGGACAGCCTTGCGGTTATGTCAAGCCGGATAATAGGGTCACCCATGGCGGGGTTCTATATTGTTGCCTATGGCATGGCGGGCATCTTAGGAGTGCGGTTTCTCTCCTGTCTGTTGGCAGTCATGTGGTTACTGAAGCTAAACGCGCCTCCCATGCCCACAGAGCCCCGCAAGGTGGGGATCTGGGCCAGCGTGACGGAGGGCCTCCGCTTTGTGGCGGCGGACAGGGCCATACTGGGCATAACCATCATGTCCTTCGTCCCTATGATGTTCATATTTGTATATGTAAGCCAGCTTCCGGTTTTCGCACGGGATGTGGTCAACACCGGGGCCGTTGGGCTGGGGTACATGAATACCTCCGTAGGCGTGGGCGCACTCATAGGTCTCACTTGGTTAGCTTCAAAGGGAGACTACCGCCATAAAGGGGTGCTTTTTTTCCTTTCCATCATCATCCCGGGGTTGACCCTAGTGGTATTTTCGGCCTCCCAATGGCTATGGCTGTCCCTCGTCCTGCTGTTGTTAGTGGGGGCCGCTAACAGCGTATTCACCGCTCTGCGCTCCACACTAGTGCTGCTCATAGTCCCAGACCACCTCCGGGGGCGGGTCATGGCCCTGCGGGAGCTATCCTGGGGCACAACTCCCCTGGGCATGCTGCTTCTGGGGGTTCTAGCAGAGGCATGGGGAGCTCCCGCAGGCACCGCCATCTTGGCCGGGGTGGGTGCCGTCATCGGGGTAATAGCCATGCTCAGCATGGCCCGTATACGGCGCTTGGAGTAGCCGAAAAGCCACTCCACCTGTTGGTTTCTGCCAGCCTTCCTTACCCGATGGCTGACCGGGAGCAGCAAGCAGCGCCCCTACTTGTCCTCCCCTCCAAATATCCGTGGATGGGTGATGGAAAGTATAACGGCTGCTACACGCCTTTAGAAATCACTCCGGCATCCTTCTTTTTACCTCCCCAACTATCAGGGGCAGTATTTCACCCGTCAGGCCCTGGATAATATAGTCGGAGACCCCCTCCTGGGTCAGAGGCGTCGGCTCAGCGTTCACCTCTATCACCGTCGCCACACCACCGGCCCGCCGCTGGCCCACCATCCGGGGCAGCTCGGCAAAGGGATAGACTACGGCGGAGGTACCGCATATCAGCATCAGGTCGCATTTGAGTGACTCCTCCCGGCTCTGGCGCGCCACATCCGAGGGAATCGGTTCCCCAAAGGATACCGTGTCCGACTTCACTACTCCACCACATCTCTTGCACCGGGGAGGAAGCTCCCCCCTTTTCTTCATTTCCTCCAAGTCATAATCCTCCCGCTCAAATCTGGTGCCACAGGCAGCACACCGGAGCTTGAAGGAGCAGCCGTGGTATTCCAGGATATTCCGGGACCCCGCCTTGCAGTGCAGCCCATCCACATTCTGTGTAATCACACCCTTGAGGATACTCATCTCCTCCAGTTCGGCTAGGGCGAGGTGGCCCTGGTTGGGTCTGGCTTTCTCCACCTCCCTGAATATGATAGAAAAGGGGGCCGTGTCGCTCAGCCGCTCCTCCCAGTATGCCCTAGGGTCCACCAAGAAGGTCTCATAGGAGCGGTAGGCCCTGCGTTCGGCCTCGGGGTCCTTCGTCCATACACCGTCAGGGCCTCGAAAATCCGGTATTCCGGACTCCGTTGATATTCCGGCCCCAGTCAGTGCTATGGCATGCCGGGAGCGGACTAAATCCGAGGCGGCCCTGGCAATAGCTGATTCCAGTTTGCCCTCTTCCCCCTGCATAAACTACATCCGCCATCGAAGACATGATACCGAAGTGGTGGTAGGCCGCACAGGACTCGAACCTGTAACCTACTGATTAAGAGTCAGTTGCTCTGCCAGTTGAGCTAGCGGCCCGCCTCTAATACTCAGGAACAAATTATATCCGCCCGCCCCTTCGCCTTCCTGTCAAATATTACAACACAGGGCCTAGTGCCGTCCAGCTAAGGTGGGTTGACCGGGGGTTGAGACACTGCCACCAAGCTTACGGATAATCTCTCCTTCCTCATCATAGTAGCTGGTAAAAAAGCACCGCTCTGCCAACCTCGGGGAGACTAGGGGGCCTCACCTCACCCCCCCCCCCCCAATATAATCTCCAGGCGGTAGGAGGGAAGCTTAATGCAGCCTAAATGACCTGAGTTCAGGCGACTTAACTATTGGGCCAAGCTGGCTATGATAGGCCTACACTGACGGCACCATGTTGAGACCCCCTGGAGCCGGACCGGGGGGAGGCTTTATGGCAGTGCAGAGCCTATATTCCACCAACATAACCCGCCACTTCAGCCGCTATGGGGCCATCTGCATAGGCTCACAGCTGTATTCCACGGAGTCCGGCGGCCTGTTCAATGCGAACGATGACGGCTCCTGGGACATATGTCCCATGCCCAGAGAAATGGGGCTGCCGGCCACATCCTACCAGACGGCCTGCGTCAACTCCTCGGATCTGAACCATGGGGAGGCAATCTCCTAAATAGACGCTTTTATGGATAGCCTTGGCATGGATGCCATTGGGCCTGGGCGGCCTCTGATAGAAACGATGGAGGCGGCTGCTTAACCCCGGGCAAGGTCAGGGAGAAAGGCCTGAATCTGTTTCAATTGCCCTCCGGTCAACTCCCATCCCGTGGCATCCGGCGCCAGTAGTTGCTCTGCGGAAGTGGGGAGCTCCTTCAGGCTGCCGGCCAGGGCTTTAGGCATGAGTTCAGCAAGCTCCTCAGGCGTCCACCTTCCATTCTGTGTGCGCATAGTAACACCCAAGCGGGGTGGGTCTGCATACATACCGATAAAGTTGCCACGTGCCTCAAAC
>JASLXN010000120.1:4836-5085 GCA_030740315.1 Dehalococcoidia bacterium
GATATTGCCAGCCTGTTCGGAGGCCAGATATGCCACCAGAGGCGACACATCTTCCGGCTGCCGAGACTCAGTTAACTTCCTCCATTCATCGGCCAGTTCTTGTCCCCAGCTTCTTTTACGGGCCTCATAAAGCTCATCGGTAATTGTCATCCTTGTAGCCGCACCGGGGCGTACGGCGTTACAGGTCACACCATACCTTGATAAGTCCCTTGCCACCGTCCGTGAGAACCCAACTATTGCCTCCTTAGC
>JASLXN010000121.1:0-371 GCA_030740315.1 Dehalococcoidia bacterium
GAAGGGTGGGGCTGGTGTCTCGCTCCGGCACCCTCACCTACGAGGCGGTTGCCCAGCTTACGGCCTTGGGCATCGGCCAGTCCACCTGTGTGGGCATCGGCGGCGATCCCTTTGTAGGCTCAAGCTTCGTGGATATATTGAAGCTGTTTCAGGAGGACCTGGCGACTTCTGGCATAGTGTTCATCGGTGAGATAGGCGGTGGAATGGAGCAGGAGGCTGCGGTTTATATAAAAGACAACATGACCAAACCGGTGGTGGCCTTTATAGCCGGAAACACCGCACCGCTGGGGCGGCGGATGGGACATGCCGGGGCCATAATCTCCGGTAGCTCCGGCACCGCCGGGGACAAAATAGCCGCTCTGGAGGCTGCC
>JASLXN010000121.1:381-5064 GCA_030740315.1 Dehalococcoidia bacterium
CCCACAGCCCAGCCGAGATAGGCCTTCTGGCCCAGAAGTACCTACGGCCGGTTTAAACTTACCTCCCGGAGCATCGGGATGCCCAGGGGACTCAAGGCAAAGCCCTTGACATAAGGCTTTATCAGCATGTAGTTCCGGCCGAACCACAGGGGGATGGCGGCGGCATCGTCCACCAAACCCTGCTCAATCTCCTGGTAGAGCCGTAGCCGCTTCCCGCGGTCAGGCTCCACACGGACCTGCTCTAGCAAGACGTCAAGCTTCGGGTTGGTGTACTCGCCGTCATTTTGCTGGCTATCGCTGTGGAAGAGGATATCCAGGAAATTCTGGGGGTCTGGGTAGTCCGCATTCCAGCCGAAGTCGAACAGGTCGTCCTTCTCCTCCACCAGTCGGTAGAAGTAAATCTCTGGGGAGAGTTGACGGATGCGGAACTCCACCCCCAAGTTGATACGAATCTCTTGGAGGATGGCGCTATCAAGGTCGGAAGCAGGGCCTCCCTCCCCGGAGGTGGTGTAGGTGATGATGGGCAGCCCCTCAGCCCCACCGTAACTGGAGGCATCCAGCATCTCTTGCGCCTGGGAGGGGTCAAAGGAGAGGGGTGTCAAGTCAGGGTTGTAGCCCGGAAGACCTGGCGGAAGGAACCCGCCCGCGGGTTGGACCATATCCTTCAGCACCACCCGGGCCAACTTATCCTTATCTATGGACATAGCGAAGGCCCGGCGCACCAGCGGGTCATCGAAGGGGGGGCGGGTGTGATTGAAGCTGATATAGCTGACATTTAACTGGGGAAAGAGGTGGAGCTCACGGCTGAGGGGGTTAGTGGGATCGCTAACCCGCTCGATGTTTGAAACCCCAACGGTGGCGGCATCAATCTCACCAGTCTCGTAGAGGACCAGGGGTATGCCGCCCCACAGGCGGAAAAGGACATACTGAATCTGGGGTGTGCCCAAGTGATGGGCGGGGCTGGCCTCCAGCACCACCGCCAGTTCCGGCTGCCATTTCTTGAGGCGGAACGGCCCTGTGCCGTTGGGTTGGTGCCACCAGTCTGTTCCCTGGGCCACATTTTCCTGGTCCACCACGAAGGCCACGGAATAGGTGAGCTTGGACAGGAAGTAGGCCTTGGGTGCGTCTATGGTAACCTTCAGGGTATAGTCGTCAATCACCTGAACGCCGCTAATCTCGCTGGTCCGTCCCTCCAGCACATCTCTGATGCCCACTATGTCATTTAGGTAGACGGGTGCGGTGGGAGATCCCAGTGAGGGGCTGGCAGCCCGCTCCCAGGAATACTTGAAGTCGGCGGCTTTGACTTCCCGACCGCTGTGGAAGCGAGCACCGCGGCGCAGGAAGAAGGTATAGGTGGTGCCCTCTACCTGCCACCGTTCTGCTATATCGGGGACTATGTGGAGGTCCTTATCAAAGGTGACCAGACCGCCGAAGATATTGGCGATATAGGAGTGGGAGCGGGACTCTTGGGACATGGCGGGGTCCAGGGTTATAGGGCCTGCGTCCAGCAGGGTAAGCGTCCTGTTGCGGGGTAGTTCGAAGGGCCGAGGCTCCTCCAGTCTGAAGCTGCCGGCGATACCTTCAATGGTCTCGGCCTGCCGGTTGAAGTCCGCCTCCGAGGCGATGATGTCCACCTCAAAGACCTGGGTGTCGCGGGTTGCAATAAGGACGAGTCCCCTGACGGGGCCACTCTGGTCGGACCAGGCCATTTCAAAGAGGAAACCCTGCTCTGTCTTTACCTCCCTTTTGATGCTGAAGCCAGCGAATGCCTCCCGGTATCCGGCCATTATCTCTGAGGCCATCTGGTCAGCGGGAACGGCTTCCGGGAGTGTGTACAAGGAGATGAACGCGGCTGGGAAGCCGGATCCCGCCCGGGAGGTGACTATGGGCCCTGTTTCACCTGTCTCCTGGGTTTCCCAGGATGGGGGAAAGACCACCGAGAAGCCGTATGTCAGGTTGCGATATATGTCGGGTGGCTTCGGGGTGGGGGATGGGGTAGGTAAAGGCGTAGATGTTGGGACGGGCGTAGGTATAGGCCTAGGTTTGAGTGTTGGGAAAGGTGTGGGGGTAGGTGCATGCTCCTGTGGGGGTGGCGGGGTGGTGGCAGGAATTTGTGCGAGAGCAGCCTGCCCACCCGGTATAGCGGTGGGAACTGGAGTTGGGGATGGTTGGCAAGCGGCAACCAGGAGGAGAAGGGCCAGAACTGAGGAAACTACGAGACGATGTGTGGGCACAAACCCTCCTCAGTTTCCACTGTGGGACCTGACTGCGTGGGCCACGCCAGCGGCGAAAAGCATACCCACACCCAGCAGGGCAACTAAATCAGCACTGGCGCTTGATAGGCCACCAATGGAGGCAGTTGGGGCGGGTGTAGCTGAGGGAGAGGTGGTAAAGGGTGGTGGTGCTCCGATGCTTTGCCGCCAGGCCGCCTCCAGGCCGTCCGTATCAAAGCCGTATACCCGCAGGAGGGCTTCGTCATAAGTGTGTCCCTTGCGAATCCAGTCTACAGCTTCCAGAAGCAAGTCTTGGTTATATTCCTGGATGAGGAAAGCCACGAGGCTGCGGCTCTCGTTGTAGGAGAGAAGGGCCTGTTGTGGGTCTGCGGAGAAGGAACTGGAGAGGCTCTTCACCGAGATTAGTCGGTTGGATGCGATGGCACGCTCCAGACGGGAGCGCTCATCGGATGAGGGCTCACCCTCGGCGTACTCAGCCAACCCCTCGTTCAACCAGGTGGGCAGGTCCTGGTAGCAGTTGAAGCTCATCTGGTACACCAGTAGGTGTGCCAACTCGTGGGCCACTGCTTCCTCCCCCCATACCACATCCTGCGGAGCAATGCCTATGGCGACTAGGCCGTAGTCTGGAAATGCCACCCCCCCCTCCCATGCCTGGGGGAAGACGCGGGCTTGGCGCAGGGCGGTGGTATTCTCGTAGATGTATAGCGCCGTGGGGCGGTCCAGGCTGGCGCCGGTTTCCCGCCCTAACCGGTCCAGTGAAGCTTGGGAGGCCGACATCAGCCGGGAGGCAAAAGCATCATCCCCCTCATACCAGTACAGGGTGACCATACCCTGTTTCAGAGTGCGCCACTGGTAGCGGCTGTCCTCAAACATGAGGGTCTCCTTCGGGGTCTCGTGACGGTTGCCAGCTTCATCCTCAATGAGCCACTGGTAGTGAATCCTGGCGCCCGAGGGCAGACCACCGATTTTGCGCATATTTATAACCCAACTAACCTGGAGCTCCGTGGAGGGGGAGAAGTCCACATGGCGGTCCACTATCTCCTCAAAGCAGCTCAACCTGTCCATTTTATAGCGCAATACGACCCTAGTGATGGGGCTGTTGCTGCTGGCGTTCAGGCTGAAGGTTATGGAAGCGGGAAACTGAACATCAATCTGGGTGCGTGTGGAAATAAGTGTTTGTGACGCTACCGGGGTGGGGCTGGCCAGTATTAGCAGGGCGCCGAGGAGGAGGCCGCTAATCCACCGATATCTGAGAGCGTAACTGGGCTTCAATAAAGTCATCAATTTCTCCGTCCAGCACGGCTGCAGCGTTGGAGGTCTCCTGGCCGGTACGGTGGTCTTTAACCATTTTATAGGGGTGGAGGACGTAGCTTCGTATCTGGTTTCCCCAGGCGGCTGGCAGGTGTTTACCCTTGAGCTTGGCCCTCTCCTCCGCCTGGCGATGTAGCTCGTGCTCTAGGAGGCGGGCTTGCAGGATGCGCAGGGCAACCTCCCGGTTTTGGTGCTGGGAGCGCTCCCCCTGGCAGGCCACGGTAATACCGGTGGGCATGTGTGTGATGCGCACAGCTGAAGAGGTCTTCTGCATATGTTGGCCGCCGGGGCCGCTGGAGCGGAAGGTCTCCACCTTCATTTCATCCTGTGGGATGTTTGTGTCAATGGTGGCTTCCGCCTCGGGCATCACCTCCGCTAGGGCGAAGGAGGTGTGGCGGGCATGGGTGGCATCAAAGGGGGAAAGACGCACCAGCCGGTGGACGCCGTGCTCCGCCCGGAGGTAGCCATATGTGTAGTCCCCCTGTACCTCAACTAGGACGCTCTTTATACCGGCCTCGTCTCCGGCGGTCATCTCCAGCACCTCGGCCTTGTAGCCGCGTCTTTCTGCCCAGCGCAAGTACATGCGCAGGAGCATACTCACCCAGTCCTGGGCCTCCGTGCCCCCGGCACCGGCGTGGAGAGCCAGCAAGGCGTTGCGGGAGTCATATGGGCCGCGGAGCCGCAGTTCCTGCTCTTTTGCATCCAAGCGACGCGCAAGGGCCTGGGCCTCTTGCTCAATTTCACCTTGTAGTGCGGTGTCATCGCCGGCCAGAGAGGCTAATTCAATGAGTTCGGTGATGCCTGTCTCCAGTTTTAGCCAGGAGTCAACCGTACGCCTTCCCCGGGCCATCTCCTGAAGCACCTGCTGCGCCCGGGCCGGGTTCTGCCACAGGTCAGGATCAGAGGACTCCTGCTCTTTTTGGGAAAGGCCTCGTTCCAGTCCGGCTATGTCAAAGACGCTCCAGGATAGATGAGATGCGCTCGTGAAGCTCACTGAGCAGCTTGCTCGCTTCCATTAATGCCTCCAGGTTGAGAGGAGATTAGCAAATTTAGGGGTGGGCTTTTGGGGGCTTAGCCTGCCGGAGGCTGCCAGATGGGCGAGGCGCAATGGCTCCGGCTGTCGGTACCCCCGGCAGCC
>JASLXN010000122.1:0-1927 GCA_030740315.1 Dehalococcoidia bacterium
ACAGCATCTTTGTAAACAAATACCCCAACGAAGGGACATCTGTCAGCCGGGCGCAGATGGGCTATGCCATGGGCGGCGTGATGCCCTGTAAAGACGGCTATGTGTTAATCGTTCTCGTTGAGGGCCACCACTGGGACCGCCTTATGAAAGCCATGGGAGACCCGCCATGGTCCAAAGAGGAGCGTTTCAGTACTCAGTACGGCCGTACCCAGAACGGTGATGAAGTTAATCGGAGGATAAGCGAGTTTTTGATGCAACGCACCAGGGAGGAGATTAGACAATGTGGCCTGGATGAGGGCATCCCTTTTGGCCCCGTTGCCTCGCCTCTGGAGGCGATGGACTCCGAGCAATATCGGTCTAGGGAATTCTTCCAAGTATTAGAGCACCCAAGGGCCGGGGCATTTCCCTATCCAGGAATCCCATTCAAGTCCAGCCAGGCTCTTCCAGCAGGCAGCCATGCCGCCCCTCTTCTGGGACAACATACCTCAGATATCCTATCCCGGTTGGGCTACACCGGGAAAGAGGAAGCCCGACTCCGAGCGGAGGGGGCTATCTGAATGAAACTCCTCAGTGGTGTCCGGGTAGCCGACTTTACCTGGGCCATAGCCGGTCCCTACGGCACCATGATGCTGGCCATGATGGGAGCAGAGGTCATAAAGGTAGAAAACCGCCGGCGTATTGACCTTATGCGCAAGCTCAGTAGCGCACTGGGATGGGATGCCGAGCCGGATCCGGAGCGAAGCGTTCAGTTTAACCTCAACAACTTAAACAAACTCGGGCTAACCCTGAACCTTACCAGGCCCAAAGCGGTGGAGTTGGCCAAGAAGCTGGTGTCAATAAGCGATGTGGTGACGGAGAATTTCAGTCCCGGGGTGATGGATCGGCTGGGGTTGGGATATCAAACACTGCGGCAGGTAAAGCCCGATATTATAATGCTATCTATATCTGCCGCCGGTGCCACCGGGCCGGAGCAGAGCGCACTGGGCTATGCCCCTATCTTCCATTCAGTCAGCGGCATGGGCTACCTTACGGGCTACCCGGATAGCCCCCCGGGGGTTATCCGGGCACCTATAGACTGCAATGTGGCCTCCATGGGTGCTCTGGCGGTGATGTCTGCCCTTGTGCAGCGCCAGCGCACCGGTCAGGGCCAGCATATTGACCTCTCCGCTAGGGAGGCCATATCCCACCTCATCGGCCATGTCTTTGTAAAGGCAGCCATGACCGGCGAGGAGCCTCGAAGGCAGGGTAACTACCAAGAGGGGATGGCCCCCCATAACTGCTACCCATGCCGAGGTGACGATAGTTGGGTGAGCATCGCAGTGGGCAGCGACGATGAGTGGCAGGCCCTGGTGCGGGTAATGGGCAGCCCCGCCTGGGCGGAGCAAAAGAGGTTCGGCTCACCGGCGGCCCGCATATTGCACCGGGAAGAACTGGACGGCCGGGTAGGTGAGTGGACCCGGGACCGCGACCCCTATGAGGTCACATCTATATTGCAGGAGGCGGGGGTTGCCGCTTTCCCTAGCCTATCGGGTAAGGATGTTAGCACCGACCCCCATCTTAAAGCACGGAAAGGCCAGGTGGAGGTGGAGCACCCCAGCCTGGGGAAACAGGTGGTCTTCGGCCCGCCATGGAAATTCTCCCTCACACCCCCACAGGTAGATAGCCCTGCCCCTCTCCTAGGGCAGCACAATGAGTATGTGCTCAAAGGCCTGCTGGGGCTGTCAAGCCAAGAGATAGCCACACTTAAAAAGACTGGAGTGCTATCATAGGGCAATCCCCTGCTTCCTGCTACATGCCCGTATAGGTGGGTTCCCTTTTCTCCCTGAAAGCCCTTACTGCTTCCTTATGGTCCTCCGTACGGAACAGGTATGTATTAGCCAGGGCTTCATATCGTAGCTGGGCGGGTAGATCCGTATTTACTCCTTGG
>JASLXN010000122.1:1937-5057 GCA_030740315.1 Dehalococcoidia bacterium
CTCTTATTCATCTGCACAGCCAGCGGCGGCAGTTTCGCAATGCTGCTTGCCATTTCGTAAGTTGCGTTGGCCAGTTCGTCAGCCGGGACAATCTGGTTTACCAATCCTATCTCCTTAGCCTCTTTAGCATCAAACATCTTTGATGTAAGGATTATCTCAGCGGCTTTGCCCATGCCCACCAAGCGAGGCAGGAGATATGTTGAACCCAGCTCGGTACAAATGCCCAATCGGGTGAAAGGTAGCTGGAATTTGGCCGCTTCCGAGGCGATTCTGATATCGCAGGACAAGGTCATCGTACAGCCACCACCCACGGCAACCCCATTTATAGAGGCAACTATCGGTTTCCCAATGTCCAATGCAGCAAATATCCTATCTGCAAATGTGCGTATCACCCCGGCCTGCCGCCCCGAGCGTTCTTCCCTTAAGTCCGCTCCAGAGCAGAACGCCCGCCCCACACCGGTGATAACCACCACCCTCGTATCCTCATCACTGTCTGCAGAAGCAAAAGCATCTGACATTTCATTCACTATTTGGTCATTAAGGGCGTTCAAGCTATCCGGACGGTTGAGTGTTATGGTGGTAATATAGTCCTTTTTCTCCGAAATGATAGTCTGGTATTCCACCGGCTGCTCCTTTCTCAACATGATATAGGATGGTCACGGGCGTGGCACTCTAGCCCCAAATTATATTACCACTATACCAGACGGAGTTCCCATCACCGGGTCGATTGGGTAGCGCACAGGAGCCGGTAGAACCCAGGAAACAAACAGTTGCATACGCCCCCACAGGGGTCTTGCCAGGTGGTGCGTCGCCTCCGTGGGTACGAGGCCGTTGCCCCCAATAATATTAACCGGCGGGTGGGTGGGAACCAAGATGCCCGCAAATTATCTCGGCGTCACAATACGGTAAGTTTGGGCTAACTACTGAGCCGCAAACCTGGGAGAAGACAGGCCTTTTGTGTAGGTTGACGAGGAGGTTCGTACCGCAGTAGCGGTCTGGCTGCAGGGCTCTGGACCTATGGAGTGGCGCTCTCCGCTTCCAGCGTGTTGACCATGTTATTGATCCTGTGAATGAGAGCGGATGGCGTATCCCTCGATTGCTTCCAACTGCTGTTGGGCACGCTTCCCGTCTGGTTCTTAGGAAGAGGAAGTCAGGTCGGTTATCACACGGCCGTAGACCGATGAGAACTTGTCCCCGACTTCCTCTGCAAGCTCTACACTGAACTCATCGGTGCTGGTGGTCGGTAACGGGTTATGGCTGGCCTCCAAACCCAGTATAGGAAAGTCATCCGACTGGATAATTATGAAACCGAGGTGCAGCCTAATTATTTCTAGTATCAGCAAAGCCTTTTTAATTTGTGCCACCCCATACTGTCTTTCTCCCGCAATTATCCACTTCATGCGAGATGGGTGCTATCCCCAAATCCGAAGATTCTCCACACAGAACGGGTGACTCATAGAATGGACACCATCACCCAATATGATGATAGATGGTAGCGGGTCTGGCTCTTAGTTGACCGGGGTTGACGATGAGGCAGTGCTGGAATATCATCGGTGACAAGGCCAAGGATTATATTAGGCCACCGGTTCACTGCTGGAGACCGCACCATCCCACTGCAGCACACGGGGCACCGAATCTCGTGGTCCGGTTTCTAAAGCTAAGCTTGACATATGGAGGCGATAATTGTTCTACGAACACCCCCAGTTCAAATCGGAAACACCGAACCCCTCTAAGACGGAATCGGCCCTGGCCACTCTGACCCCTTCAGAGTCCAAGCGCCTGATTGCCAGAGCTGTGGCGGTACTACCTGAGGTGAAGATGGCGCTGCACAACGGCCTTGTGGTTGTAGGCTGGGGCACCACCAACTCTTTTGTGGCTGAGGAGATTCAGGGTCATAGCATTGAGGACAAGTCCTCCTTTTTCTCCGGGGTGGTGGCGGAGGGCGAGTTGAACGCCAATCATCCCGACACGAAGATTTTCCCCATGGTCTTCCAACATGGTAAGCTCTCAGAGATACACCAGCGGGCGGCATTGCAAGGTTTCAAACCGGGGGACATATTCATCAAGGGAGCAAATGCCCTGGACATACACGGCGATATAGCCATCCTGCTGGCAGCCGAGAACGGCGGTAGCGCCTCCGACGGCTGGCTGGCAACATGTATCCGCGGGGGCACCTTTATCTGCCCGGTGGGACTGGAGAAGCTAGTACTATCAGTGAGCAATGTGGCGAATAAGTGTGGCTTTTTCCGTTTCAAGCACAGCATGGGGCTCCCGGTGTCCATGATTACCTTCTCCACGGCCAAAGTGGTCACTGAAATACAAGCCATCAAAGTACTTAGCGGGGCCAGTGCCAGCCATGTGGCTTCCGGAGGCATCGGCGGCTCCGAGGGTGGGGTGACACTAGTGCTGGAGGCGGAGCACGATGTCTTGGGCAAGGCTTTTGAGATAGTCAAAAGCGTCAAAGGAGAACCGCCCATGTCCCCGCCACGCCGGTATGCGGCCCCCCAAGGGGCATCCGTGGGTTATGATCCAGAAATACTGCGTAGCGCCGTGCAGCAGGCGGAACCGAACCCGAAACCCACGCCTTAGTCCACAGCCCGGCTGTTGCTCCGGGGTGCCCTGTCGCCGATGGAAAGTACGTTGCCGGTGGCGTAGGCCAGCAGCTTGCCGTTGTTGCCTGTGACCTTCATCTTCACCAGCCCTAGGGTCTTTCCCTGGTGGATAACCCGCCCCTCCGCCTCTACCCGGTCACCCACGTCCGGGGTGCTTATGAAGTGTATGTTGAATTGGGTAGCTACATAGTTGCCGGGGATGGTGTTGCCGACTATAGATGAGGCATGGTCGGCCAGGGACATGAGCCAGCCACCGTGTGTGCGGCCAATCCAGCTATCATAATGCGGCCGGACGGTGGCCACCACCCGGGCGTATCCGGGGCGCACTTCCACTACCTCAAACCCCATTGAGGAGCCATAGGGGCACCGGTTGGCCCTCTCTTGAAGCTGCTCCAGGTAATCCGACAAGGGTTGCCCTCCTTACATATTCACCGCAATGGTTGAACCCTCAGGCGTCTTGGTGAACTCTATACGTACGGGGAAGAGCGCCTTCAACTCATCCAGGTGA
>JASLXN010000123.1 GCA_030740315.1 Dehalococcoidia bacterium
CCATGGTGTGGCTGGATGAGCCTTACATGAGCTCCTTCGGCTCGGGATATCTCGCCCTCGAACGGCACCAGGTAATATCCCTCATAGATGACGTTTTGGAAGGGCTAAATGGTGTGAGGGGCGTGCACTGCTGCGGCAATACCGACTGGTCAGTGCTGCTGGGCACATCCATAGAGGTAATCAACTACGATGCATATAACTTCGCCGAGACGCTAAGTCTGTACCCGGACGAGGTCAAATCGTTCACAGGCCGGGGTGGGGTCATCGCCTGGGGCATCGTGCCCAACGAGGAGTCCACTCTGGCCGGCGAGACCGCCGCCAGCCTCAAAGACCGTCTAGAGGAGGCCATGGCACCCTTTACCCGCAAAGGTTTCCGGTTCCAGGAACTGGTACAGCGGGGCCTGCTGACCCCATCCTGCGGTCTCTCCTCCCTTTCCCCGGAGGCCGCAGGACACGCCCTGGAGTTGCTGTCCGACCTATCGGCCTTGATGAGAAAACGCCACGGTGGGTAGATATTTAAGACAGCCTGCCTCATCACCGAAGCACCATACCAATTTGCTCACCGCGGATACATCCCAACTCCTTGCAAAAGTCTGTGAGGTGGCCGCCTCGGTGGGGCTTGCCACGAAGGTCCTCTGTAATATAGAGGATGGTACGCCACCCTGGATTGAGGATGGCCATTCCACCGGCTACGGAGAGTAGGCAGAAGAGTATGGGCGTACTGGTTGTCGGTTCCGTCGGCTACGACACGGTGTGGACCCCTATGGCCTCTGGTAAAGATGTGCGGGGTGGCTCCGCCACCTTCTCCTCTATCTCAGCCAGCTACATGACCCAGGTCTCTATCGTGGCGGTGGTGGGAGACGATTTTCTTCAAAACCACGTAGGCCTTTTGCAAGGCCACGGCGTCGACACCTCGGGCTTGGAGGTGTCCCCGGGCAAAACCTTCCGTTGGACGGGCCGCTACGGCGCGGAGGACGTCAACTCCAGGGACACCCTTGAGACTCAGCTAAACGTCCTTGCCGAATTCAATCCCACCCTGACGCCGGAGCAGCGAAGACAGGACTGCCTCTTCCTGGCCAACATAGACCCTGAGTTACAGCTTCAAGTCTTGGAGCAGATGGACCGCCGCCCCAAGCTGGTAGCCGCTGACACCATGAATTTTTGGATTGAGGGTAAAAGAGACGCCTTGGCCAAGGTCATTGAGGCGGTGGACATAATTTTCATGGACGAGGACGAGGTACGGCTCTACGCCCAGGAGCCCAATCTGGTGAAGGCTGCTCGCATCATCCACGACCAGGGGGCCAAGGCTGTCATCGCCAAGCGAGGGGAGCACGGCGTTCTACTGTTCAACCAGGATATGGCCTTCGCCGCTCCCGCTTTCCCCCTGGATAGGGTAGTGGACCCCACGGGCGCGGGAGACTCCTTTGCCGGGGGCTTCATGGGATACCTGGCGGAGACTGGGGACACAACTCCCGGGGGCTTTCGTCGGGCTGCAATTCTGGGATCGGTCATGGGCTCCTTTGCCGTGGAGAGCCTTAGCGTGGAGCGGTTGGGAGGCCTGGCCTACCAGGATCTGAAGGGCAGATTTGATGCCTTTGTGGGCCTCACTACCTTCAATGGCCTGGGGCCCGGAGAGAGCCTCCCTTGGCGGAACAAAGACGGTAAACTCTAGCATTCCAAATCAGAGCACAAGGAGAAATATCGGGTTGAGCAGTCAATCTAAAGGTGATGTCAAAGACCGTTCCCTTAGCAAGGAAGGCATCTATCGTATCGAATGGGCTGGCCGGGAAATGCCGGTCCTCAGCCTCATAAGCAAAAGATTCCAGAAAGAGCGTCCCCTAGAGGGCCTCAAAGTATCGGGATGCCTTCACATAACCTCGGAGACGGCTAACCTGGCCCTGGTCCTGAAGGCCGGCGGGGCAGTCCTGGAGATGTGCGCCAGCAACCCCCTAAGCACCCAGGACGAGGTGGCGGCAGCGCTGGTGACGGAGTACGGAGTGCCCACCTACGCCATCAAGGGAGAGGATGACGATACCTACTACAGGCATCTTAGCGCTGTCTTGGACCATAAGCCCAACGCGACCATGGACGATGGCGCAGACCTGATAGCCAACATCCACCAGAAGCGTAGGGAACTCATCGAAGGCATTATCGGCGGTACGGAGGAGACCACTACCGGGGTCATACGCCTGCGGGCCCTGGCCAAAGAAGGAAGACTTGAGTACCCCATCATCGCCGTCAACGAGGCCGATACCAAGCACCTTTTTGACAACCGCTACGGAACCGGTCAGAGCACCATAGACGGCATCACCAGGGTAACCAATGTCCTCTGGGCGGGAAAGAAGGTGGTGGTCTGCGGCTACGGGTGGTGCGGTCGTGGTATCGCTATGCGCGCCCGCGGCATGGGGTCCCAGGTGATTGTGATTGAGGTGGAGCCGATACCCGCCCTGGAAGCAATCATGGACGGCTTCCAGGTGATGCCACTGCTTGAAGCCGCTCCGTTAGGGGACATCTTCATCACGGCCACCGGGGGCACATCGGTTATAGACAGGTCCCACTTTGAGGTTATGAAGGACAAGGCATTGCTGGCCAACAGCGGCCACTTCAATGTTGAGATTGACCTACCTGCTTTAGAGACCCTCGCCGCTAACCGGAAATCCACCCGCCCTCTGGTGGAGGAGTATGCCCTTCGGGATGGACGCCGCCTGTATGTGTTGGCCGAGGGCCGCCTGGTAAACCTGGCCGCCGCCGAGGGCCACCCAGCCAGCGTCATGGACATGAGCTTTGCCAACCAGGCCCTAGCCCTGGAATACCTGGCCACAGGAGAACGGCTGGCCCCGGATGTCTATGTGGTGCCCGAGGCCATAGACCGAGAGGTGGGCCGCCTGAAGCTCAAAAGCCTAGGCATATCAATAGATTCCCTTACTGCGGAGCAGCAGAGATACCTGGCGTCCTGGGAGATGGGCACCTAACCCGGCCCACCTCAGTTACAGTGCCGCCACCGGACTTTCCTCAACTGGTAAAAACCCGTAGAATAGGCTTTTAAGGAGGGCGCCCATGCAAAGCTTTATGAAGAGTTCCGGTGTTTATTTCACCTCGGAATCGGTCACCGAAGGACACCCTGATAAACTCTGTGACCAGGTATCTGACTCCATACTGGACTCGATCCTGGATAAAGACCCCATGGGCAGAGTTGCGTGTGAGACGGCAGTCACCAACGGGTTGGTGTTGGTTATGGGCGAAATAACCACTGACTGTTATGTGGATATTACCGCCATCACCCGTAATGTCGTCAAAGAGACAGGATATATAAGGCCAGAGTACCGCTTTGACCATGAAAGCTGCGGGGTCATGGTATCCATTCAGGAGCAGTCCCCGGACATCGGGCAGGGAGTAACCCAGTCCCTAGAGTGGCGGCGGGGCTCACGAGACGAACTGGACAAAGTAGGGGCTGGGGACCAGGGGATGATGGTGGGGTTCGCCTGTAACGAGACCCCTGAGTATATGCCTCTGCCCATCTCTCTGGCCCATAAGCTCTGCGCGAAGCTGGCCCAGGCGCGAAAGGAGAATGTAGTCCCCTACCTGCGCCCCGATGGCAAGGCCCAGGTTACCGTGGAATACTGCTATGGGGAACCCAAAGGGGTGGACGCTATAGTCATCGCCGCGCAGCATGACCCCGATGTCCCCGCCGAAAAAATACGGGACGATGTGTATGAAGCGGTGGTCCGCCCCGTGGTGCCCTCACATCTTCTGGAGGAGGTATACAGCCGCCAACGGTTGTTCGTTAACACCACCGGAAGCTTTGTCATCGGTGGGCCTGCGGCAGATTCCGGCCTCACCGGGCGCAAGTTGCTGGTGGACACCTACGGCGGGTTCGCCAGGATTGGTGGCGGCGCCTTCTCCGGCAAAGACCCCTCCAAGGTGGACCGCTCGGCGGCCTACATAGCCCGTTACATCGCCAAGAACGTTGTCGCCGCCGGGCTGGCAGACCGTTTTGAGATTCAGCTCAGCTACGCCATCGGCGTAGCCAACCCTCTCTCCATGTTCGTGGAGAGTTTCGGCTCGGGGAAAGTCCCGGACGAGGTGCTGCTGGCCTTGGTGCAAAAGCACTTTGATACCCGCCCCGCTGCTATCATTCAGAACCTTCAGTTACTCCGCCCCATTTACCGCGATACAGCGGCCTACGGGCATTTTGGCCGCGACGGTGCTGATTTCCCATGGGAGCGCACTGACAAGGCCGAGGCGCTGCGCCAGGACGCCGGGCTGGGCTGAGGAGAACATATGGATGCCATCATACTGGTCGGCGGCCTGGGCACGCGAATGCGTCCCCTCACTCTGAACACCCCCAAGGCCATGCTCCCCGTGCTGAACAGTCCCTTCTTGGAGCACACATTTCAATACCTATTGGACGCCGGCATCAACAGGGTTGTCCTGGCCACCTGCTACCTGCCCACAGCCATTCAGGACTACTTCGGCGACGGCCGCCGCTACCGGCTCCACATAAGCTATATGGTAGAGGACCCACCCTTAGGCACAGGGGGGGCCGTAAAAAACGCCGCCACCCAGGCAGATAGCACTTTCTTAGTCCTCAACGGAGATGTGTTTACCGACTTAGACTTGAAAGCCCTGATTGCCTTCCACCGAGAGCGCAAGGCCGTGGCTACCATGGCTCTGGCTACAGTGAAAGACCCCTCTGCCTTCGGGGTGGTGGTAACCGATGACGAAGGTCGGATTACACGGTTTGTTGAGAAACCCCCCCTCGATAAGGCCCCCAGCCACCATATCAACGCCGGTATATACATACTGGAGCCTCATGTGCTGGATGATATCCCCACCGCCGGGACACCCTCCATGCTGGAGCAAGACCTTTTTCCCATGATGGCCAAGCGCCACCACGACTTCTACGGCTTTCCGTTTGAGGGTTTCTGGCTAGATACCGGCACTCCTCAGAACTACCTGAAGCTCCATCAGCACCTGCTCCTGTCTGGTAGAAGGGACAGAATCAAGTCCCATGACGGAATACACAAGAATGCCCTAATAAGCGGCC
>JASLXN010000124.1 GCA_030740315.1 Dehalococcoidia bacterium
ATTAGATGTTACTTGAAGGATTCTCAGTGTAACAGCGAAAGACCACCAACCACTATAGGCACTCTAGTCAATTATACAACGATGTTTGTAACAGCGTCCATTGAACAATAAGTACACAGGTTTTGGGGTTGCTGCAACAGCGGATTGAAACCGGGTATTTGCTGGGGGCGGCGTGGCCAGTGGAGGAATGGTAACCGAGCGAGGGACTGTTCAGCCTTTCTACTTGCCAACCTCCATGATTTCGGCGTCTACCCTACCGTCTTCTATGTGAAGAATGGCGTAGGTGGCGGGATAGCCAACAGTAGAATAGCCCTGGCCGGGATTGAGCCATAGGGTCCCCTTACGCCACTTTTTCTCAGGCTCGTGGGTATGGCCGAACAGGATAATGTCAGCCTCGGGAAACACCTGCGCAATTTCCTTGTCCATCTGCCAGGGGGGACCTCCCCATGAGGGATGGATGATGGCTATCGTGTGGCCGGCGATGCCTATCACTAGTTTATCCGGGAGGCGTTGCCGGATGGCAGTGCCGTCGGTGTTGCCGTATACCGCCGCCAGGCTGCGGGCGTGCTGCTGCAACTCATCCAGAAAGGTGCTTCCAGTAAAGTCACCGCAGTGGACTACTAGGTCAGCATCGGATACCTCCCGGGCCATGGGGGGCGGCAGGCCAGCCAGGTTATTCATGTGAGTATCCGCAAGCACAAAAATACGGGTCATGGTAACGCACCATCATTATACTACGGTGGTATCTGGTCTGCTATAATCTGAATAACTTAGAGGAGGTTGTTATTATGTTGGACTACTCTTTTAGTGAAGAGCAGCAGATGTACCGTCAGCAAGTGCGGCGTTTTGCTCGTGAGGAGGTGCTACCTCGGAGGCAGGAATGGGATCGGAACCGCACATACCCCTGGGAGTTGGTCCAGCGCTTTGTGGCGTTGGGATTAGCCGACCCTTCTATGGACCATGTCACCCGGGGCATCATGGTAGAGGAAGTCGCTTACGCTGACTTCAACACCGCTTTCCCCGTGTTGCGAGCCTCTTTGCCCTATGCTCTGGACCAGTTCCCCGGCGTGCCAGACAACATTCGCCAACCTTTGATAGATGGCTTGAGCCAGGGAACAAAATTGACCGGCCTCTGCTTTACGGAGCCTGAGGCTGGGAGCGATATGGCCAACTTCCGTACGTTCGCCACCAGAGAGCAAGAGACCTGGCTCATCAATGGATCCAAGAACTCCATTAGCTGGTGTAATTCCGATGCCTATGTGGTCACCTGTAAGACTTCTCATGATAAGTCCGTCTGGTCGCTCACAAACATCCTGATACCGGCAGATTCTCCCGGTGTCAGTCCGCCACACGTGTGGGATGATGTTGGCACGCGGGGAACGCCCCGAGGAATGGTCAACTTTGATAATGTGCGAGTACCCCTGAACCATGCAGTTGGCGCCGAGGGACGGGGCTACGAACTGGTGGCTGATCTATTTGATACCAATCGTTCTTTCATCGGTCTATGGTGCATCGGTCCGGCTCAGGCATCGGTAGACGAGGCCTGCGAGCATGCCAAACAGCGCCACTCCCTGGGCAAAACCATCTCGCAGTACCAAGGCGTCAGCTTTGCCCTAGCGGAGGCCCAGACCCTTTTGGAGGCAGCCAGATTGCTATGCTACAAGACCTTGTGGATGGCCGATAACGGGCAGCGCCATTCGGTGGAGGGGGCCATGTGCAAATGGTGGGTACCCGACATAACCTTTGACATAGTGCACCGGTGCCTTCTCATACACGGCCACTATGGTTATACCCGTGACCTGCCCTTTGAGCAGCGGATGCGGGATATCATGGGATGGCAAATAGGGGACGGCACCGCCGAGGTATCCAAATTGATTATAGCCCGCAATATGATGGGCAAGGACTTCACGGGTTAGGGATGCCAGTAGCCCCGCGAGGCTGCCGGGGGGGGTGGATGAAGTGCAGGATAAAGCCGCCCGCAGTGAAGCTGAGGGCGCTAAGTATGATGATGGTCTGGTAGCTGCCCAAGCGATCAAAGAGTAGACCTGCAATAAGTGGGGCGAAAGCCCCCATGAAGTTCCCAACCCCAATTAGAAGGCCAAGGAGCGATCCAAGGGAGCGAGTGCCGAAGAAGTAGCCGGCCAGCCCTGCCAGTGGCGGCATCCGGGTGCCGTAAAAGAAACCATACGCCCCCACCGTCAGGTAAAGGGTAGCGGGGGTCCTTATCGCCAAAAGCGCCATCACCGCCACCGCCGAGGCGTAATTGGCCAAAATGAAGCTACGCTTCCAGCCAAGCCTATCCGCAGCCACACCCATGGTCAATCGGCCGGCTACGCTCAGGATTCCCAGGAGCCCTACAGCTCCTGCCGTCGCCGCACGGGAGACTCCCTGGTCTGTAGCATAAGGGACGATGTGGACTGAGAGAAACAGAAGCGGCATCTGCCCCATCACTATTGCCAGCAATAACCACCAGAAGACACCTGTGCTCAACGCCTCCTGAAAGGCGAACTCCCGGTATGGCCTTGCCAGTTGGTTGGCAGCTGTAACATCGCACTCTTCCCAGCCGTATGGTTTAAGCCCTTTTTTTTCCGGGCCGTGGGATATCGTAACGGCTGCTACTAATAGCCCCATGCCAGAGATAACGGCCACTATAACAAAAGCCAGCCGCCAACCGTAGAGGGATATGAAGAGATTTACTATGGGGGCGTAGATAAAGGCGCCCAACCCCACACCGGATATTACCATACCGAGCATGGCCCCCCGCCGCTTTACAAACCACCGCTGGATAGTAGCCGTCGGTACTACGAATGTAGGACCCAAGCCTATACCCAGAAGGATGTAGGCGAGGATGAGCTGATACAGCTCCGTAACGGCTCCGCTCAGCGCAAGGCCGGCGCCCGAAAGGACGGCAGCGCCTACCATGGTGACCCGAGGACCGTAGCGGTCGGCAAAGCGGCTCAGCACGAATCCAGCGATGGCGAAGCTCAACATGAAGCTGGTGTTGGTGGCAGAGGTTTCCGCCCGGCTCCAATCAAATGTCTCGGCCAGGGGGTTAAAGAAAATGCCTAGTGAATACCATATGCCGCCTTCCACGGTGGTGCTGACAAGGCAGCCCAGTGCCACCGTCCAGCGCGTGAAGGGTGAGTCTCCTTTGACCCGTTGCGATACAGTCAAATGAAATTGCCCCGAGGCTTTCGGCCGACCCTATTTATTACCATCCACCCACCCGCGAATTACCTATTGGGTACAATCCCGTACCTCTGCCAGGAGTAGCCTCCTTATTACGCCAGGGGGTCTGTGGGCCAATCCCTTCCAAGCAAGACGCCGGAGTGAGCGAGAGGAAAGACAAACGGTCGTTTAGTAACCGGTGCGGGTGCTGCTGTTGGCCAGGCACATAACCATGAGTTGTATAATCCAAAACCGGCTATCGGTTGGGGCCAGGAGAACCGGGCTTTTCCCGTGCTGCGTTCTTCCCGGCAATGCGCCCAAAGGCATTGCATTCTGCCAGGTTGCCGCCTTCCGAAGGATAAAGCATGCCATAGATTGAGCCCAGATCCCCAGCCCCGTAAAGCCGGGAGATAGGGTTGCCATCGGTATTGAGTGTCTGGCTGCGGGTGTTGCGGCAGGGCCGACCCTGGGCGTTAGCGCCCCCAGGCCACAGTCCGACGGCGTAGAACAGGGGTTTCTCCAGGGAAATCAGATCCAGTGTCCGCCTCTTGAACTCGTGGTCTTGCCCTTTTTCACAGTAGCCGTTGTAAGTGTTTACACTGGTGCGGAGGGCATCTGGGGGCCTGTCCAGTTTGCGAGTCAGCTCCTCAACAGTGGTACCGCTGATAATCCAGCCACTTGCCAGTTCTTTACTGTTGTTCTGGCTCCAGTGGTAGAGCTGCTTGGAACCTGCGGATCCGACAATGGTGAGTGGCAAGGCGCTAGCCTTAATACGTTTCTGGTCGAAAATCCAGTAGCAGGGTATACGGGGGTACTCAAGGCGCTGGATATCAAATAGGCCCAACCCGTAGTAGAGACAGTGCAGCCTGAGGTTCTCGCTGGTGAATCTCTTGCCGTAGCGGTCGACCACTATGTACTCGGTCGGTTCGGGGTTCCCTCACTCTTGAGCAGCCGAGCAGTCCACCCCTTACCACCGAAGTCCATGCTGAAGCTCCAGGGGTATTCATCAAATTTGCCAACCGTACGGGCGGAGCAGTAGTTCATGTGCCACAGGTCCGCCCCCACACCCAAGGCCATCCTTATTCCATTCCGTCGCCGGTGTTGGCGGGGCTGCCGTAGAAATAGGCCGGGAATGTCTTCAAATAGTTTAGCTTCATCCGCTCGTCGAACTCAAAACAACCACAGTCTAACATAACACCCCGGTTAGCACCGATGTCAATACGCTGTCCTTCGCCTACCTCCGTCCTTACGCCCACCACCTCCCCGTTGATGTTGGTGAGCAGTTTCCTGGCTGCGGCATTGTGCCTGACTTCAACCCCCCGCTGGCTCACCTAGTCGTATAGGGACTTCATCATCTGTATACGGGCACCGTTGTAGTGCCATAGCTGTATACTTTCGGCCCCAAGAACCTCCGGGTGCTCGCCTCCGGTGGCGAACAGGTGGAAATTGCCACCCATCTTCTCTATCCAGTTCTTGTTGTCCGCTATATATTCCGCCCACACCTGAGTAACATCGGGCTCCGTCCACGTTATATCGCCGCTGATACGGTTGAGGCTTTCAACATATTGAACGGTCATTATTACATCCGAAGAGCAATAAAAATGCCACCGGAGAGTCTGCTACTGGTGTAAAAGCCGTATAGGGGCTGCTTGTCCAGTACTAGGACATCCGCCCCATGGTCCTGGGCAGTGATGCCGGCCACAGCCCCAGCCATGCCGCAGATGACAACATCTGCGGTGCTGTTCTAAGATGAGTCCAGTTTCATCGCCATTTTGGCGTCTCCCTTCTGTGCCGTGAGCATTGGCGAATTGCACTCATTTAAGGCCCTTGTGTAAAGGGTGTCAAGGTTGGAGAATCGCCCTACTCCAGGCC
>JASLXN010000125.1:0-4760 GCA_030740315.1 Dehalococcoidia bacterium
CGCCTCGTTTATGTTTTTAACGCCGGGGAGCTGTACCAGCACCCGGTTACCACCGTGCCGCTGGATAATAGGCTCGGCAACACCGTAGGCGTCCACCCGCCGCTTGATGCCGTCCACCACCCCTATCATAGCCTCATCCTCGGTCTCACCAGGGCCTAACCGGGTGAAATCGGCCTCCAGCAACAGGTGAGTGCCCCCTTTAAGGTCCAGCCCCAGCTTGAGACCCTCGCGAACAAACCTGCCCTCGATGCCCGGTAAGTTTATGTTCTCATTGAGAACGGTCGTCAATGACAGGGCCAGCACCAGGGCCATCCCTACAAGGGAGAACAAGCGGCGCCTCATTCGCCAAGCTCCTTTCTAACCAGTTCCATGGCCTGCTTCCGGGTGTAGACCTCACCGGCGGCCCTGGCCTCCTCCACTATCTCCAAGAGCCGACCCACCCTGGGGCCCGACTCTATGCCGAAGGCAGCCATTATATCATGTCCGGTGAGAAGCCGGGGTAGGGGTACGGCCTCTGTAAGCAGCCGTTGCTGAAGGACATGTGCCACCACCTTCGTATGGTAACACCACCCCTCAGGTACAAGCTCCGGGCCCCGGCTGGCCAAGTGGTCGGCCAGGCTCAAGTATAGAACATCCTCGGCCACCTCGCCGGTATCCCGGAAAAAGCGGAATATGGCCCGCCGCGTGGGCATCTCCTCATGGGACATCTGAGTGGGGCGCAGGTGGTGGATAATCATGGCTGATACCATCTCGGCTTCACGACGGCTGAAGCGTAGCCGGCCCAGGGCATGCAGGCTTGCCCTCGCTCCCTGAAGCGAGTGACCCAGGAAACGGGTGCTGCCATCGGGCTGCAACGCCTTGGTCTGCGGTTTGGCTATATCGTGCAGCAGGCAGGTTAGCTTGAACAGCGCTCGCCGCGGAAACCCCGCCACGCCCTCCTCTATGCGGTTGGCCACCTCCTGCGACCAAGGAAAGCTATGCCGCGCCCACACCGGGAAGCCCACTCCATCCCCCATGAGGAAATCGGCGGCAGCCACCGTCTCCACCGAGTGTTGGAAGACATCCCAGTGGTGCTCTTTGGGCTGCTCCACGCCTCGGGCGGCATCCAACTCAGGGAGGAGGGATGATAGAAGGCCCAACCGATCCATGCTGCGCACCCCGGGGGCGGCAACGGGCACGGTCAGCAAGCGCATCAACTCCTCTCGCAGCCTCTCTCCGGCCACCCCACCCAGCAAGTGGGCATCCGACCCAATATGAGCGGCGGTGGACTCCTCCACCTGGAAGCCAAGCTCCCCAGCCAGCCGCACCGCCCGCAGCAGCCGGGCGGCGTCATCCTGGAATACGCCACGGGAAACGGCACGGATACTTCTCCGTTCCAGGTCGGCCAAGCCGCCGACGGGGTCAATGGCCTCCCCACCTCCCAGACACACGGCCACGGCGTTTACAGTGAAGTCCCGTTGGGCCAAGTCCTGCTCTATTTCGCCGGTGGCAGTGGCCAAGTCAAGCTGCCACCCTTTTGGCGCGCCTGATACATCTCCCCCTGATGTGAGCACCACACGGGCCACCTGATGCTCCTGATGCAGTGAAACAAAGTGTCCCCTGAGGTATGGTGCCAGTTCCCGCGCCAAGGGCAGGGCGGGTGCGGACACCACCAGGTCAACATCACTGGTGTGGCGGCCCAGGTAACCATCCCGAACAAAGCCGCCCACCAGATGGGCCACAACACCCTTGTCACTCAAGAAACGGGACACCCGATCCAGCAACTCCCGCAGCTCAACAGAAACAGCAAAAGGGTATTCGCCCGTGGCTGACGGCCTTTTCATAAATACAACGCTCTGTGAACCGGTATCAATCGGCCTGTTGGGGGAGTTCGGGTTCCAGGGGAAAGAGCTTATCCTGGTCTTCCAGGTGGTCGATGTATAGTACACCATTCAAATGGTCCAACTCATGTTCCATGGCCTGGGCAGCCAAGCCCTCCGCCTTGACCCTGATGGTCTCCCCCTCCAAGTTGAGGGCCTTTATCACAATCTTCTCGGACCTTGTAATCTCTCCCCGGTACCCGGGGTAGCTAAGACAGCCCTCCTCCACCTGCCTCCAACCCCGCCGTTTCACCACCTCCGGGTTGATGAGTACTACGACCGGCTGCTCCGGCATCTCTATGACCGCCACCCGTAGGGACGTCCCTACCTGAGGGGCTGCCAGGCCCACGCCGAAGTTGTGGTGCATGGTATCTACCATATCCGCCACCAACCGGCGTACCGCGGGGTCTATCTGCCTCACCGGTCGCGCCTTGCGCCGGAGCACTGGATCCGGATGGTGGCGTAAGGAAAGAATTGACATCTCGCCAGCCTCAATAGCTACGAGGCATTATATGCCCCGCAAGGGGGCTTGTAAAGGCCAGTTTGGTATGGCTGCTGTCAGTACCACCCGCTGGCCCAGTTGATGTTATCTAAGGGACTTTACTCCCCAAGCCCCCCGCCCGCTGATTTTATCCGAAGTACGAAGCCCAACAAGCCCCCCTAAGGGAGACTGAGGGATTTTACCCATCGGAACAATCTAAATGGGCGAGGGCGCAGGCGAAAGCGAGCAAACTTGTCCCTGCCGAGGTTCACAGCAGCTGTACAGGGTCCACATCCACCACCCAGCCCTGGGGCAGGGACAGGTGCTCCAGCAGGGCGGCGGGGTCTGAGCCCCGCAGCAATAGTTGCCACCTGAAGCGGCCGCGCAGCCGGGAGACAAAGCACGGGGTGGGGCCGATGACCTCAACCTCCACCAGCCCTGAAGTGTCCCTCGCTTCCAACAGCCTCCGCCTCAAGCCCTCGCTGGCCTCCCGGCTGCGCTGGGCATTAGTGTGGGCGTAAACCAGGCGCACCAGGCGGCTGAAAGGCGGGTAGCGGTGCCGGCGGCGGTATTCCATCTCTTTCTCATAGAAGGATGCGTAGTCATGGGCGGCGGCGGCCTGGATAGCATAGTGGTCGGGGCAGTAGGTCTGTACGATGACCCGGCCTGGGGCCTCCCCCCTTCCCGCCCGCCCCGATACCTGGCTGATGAGTTGAAAGGTGCGCTCCCCGGAGCGGAAGTCCGGGAAGTGGATACCGGTATCAGCCAGCACCACCCCCACCAGGGTCACCCGGGGCAGGTCCAGCCCCTTGGCCACCATCTGGGTGCCCACCAGCACCCTGGGTCCGGGCTGAGCGAAGTGGGACAGTATGTCCCGGTGGCCCCCCCGCCCCCGGACGGCGTCCCGATCCCACCGCACCACCTCCACCCCGGGGAGCATAGCGGACAGTTCCGTCTCCACCCTCTCCGTGCCCAACCCCAAGCGGTCCAGTGCGGTACGGCCGCAAGTGGGGCAGCTAAGAGGGAAGGAGCGGCGGTAGCCACACTGATGGCACACCAGGCCTTGCTCCCGATGAAAGCTGAGGCTAACCGTGCAGCGCCGGCATTCCATCACATGGCCGCAGGACCGGCACCGTACAAAGGGGGAGGTCCCCCGCCGGTTGAGGAACAGGATGGCCTTCTCCCCCGCACCCAGCGCACGGAACAGCCCCAAGCGGAGAGAGCGGCTGAAAAGGCTCCGGTTGCCCGCACGGAGTTCACGCCGCATATCCACCACCTCCACGGAAGGCAGGGATGAAGGTCCAATGCGATCCGGCAGCTCTAACAGCCCCAGCCCGCCCTCACGGGCCAGATGGTGGATGCCCACATCGGGGGTGGCGCTGCCCAGCACCACCACGGCCCCCACCTGCCTGGCCAACTCCATAGCTGCCTCCCGGGCGTGATACCGGGGGGGGCGGTCACCCTCCTTGAAGGCCCACTCGTGCTCCTCATCCAGAACGATAAGACCCAGGTCAGGCTGCGGGGCGAACAGGGCGCTGCGGGTGCCGATGACCACACTGTAGTCTCCACCCCTGATGGCCCACCAGCCATCATACTGCTCCCCCAGGGAGAGGCCGCTGTGAAGCACCGCTACCCGGCCGGGAAACCTGCTGGCAAAACGGTCTATGGTCTGAGGGGTAAGGGATATCTCGGGCACCAGCACCATCCCCCGCCGCCCCAGGGACAGTGCGTGCTCCAGTGCCCGTAGGTATACCTCCGTCTTGCCACTGCCGGTAACCCCCTGAAGTAGAAAAGCAGCCGGGGCACGCCTTTCCATGGCCTTCCGAATATGGTAAAGGGCGGCATCCTGTGGGAGGGAGAGGACATGCGGCGGGTATGGGGCGGGGTCATGGCCGGATAGGGGGTCACGCCTCACCAGAAGCTGCTCCACCACTAACATGCCTGCCTTTTCCAGGGCGGCCACCCGGCTGCGCAACTCCCCCAATGCGGCCCGGGGCACCTGGCCTCTCTGCGTCAGAAGTCTGAGCAGGGCCGCCCGTGCAGGTGCTCTTTTCTCCCAGGTATCGGCAATCTCCAAGGCCTGGGCCTTATCCACCAGCAGCCGAACCACCGCCACCCGCTTGGGCCTCACCCTGGGGGGATCAATCTGCCACTCCTGGGTGAGCAGGCCGCGGGCCACCAGCCCCTTGAGCGCCCGTGACGCCCTGCGCTGCCCCATGGCTCCCGCCAGCGACTCCAACCCCACCCGCCACTCCCGGCGCACTGTCTCCAGCACCGCCTCTTCCTCCAGAGTGCTTCCATGGCCGAGATTGGGGCCGGGCCTGAAGAAAGAGGTGGAAGGGCGAGTGAAGCCGGGCGGCAGCATAAGAGTGACGGCGTGGAAGAGCGGCGAGAGATAGTGCCTGCTGAGCCAGCGGGCC
>JASLXN010000125.1:4770-5030 GCA_030740315.1 Dehalococcoidia bacterium
CGCTGAGGGAGACCAAGGGCTGGGGATGCGCCACGCCCGCAATGTCCCGCACATCCTCCACAGCCGCCTCAGAGGAGAGCTCCATAACGACGCCCATAATAGTGAGGGGGCCAAAGGGCACCCATACGGCCTGCCCCACCTCCACCCTCAGGTCAGGGGGTATGGAATATGAAAACGCCCTCCCTCCGGAATGGGGGGAGTCCACCGCCACCTCGGCGTAGGTCATCGGGTTGCGGGGTAGGGGACTACTCCGCAGTGGC
>JASLXN010000126.1 GCA_030740315.1 Dehalococcoidia bacterium
ACGAGTCCCACTTCATCCGGGCCGAGCAGTGGATACTGAGGGAGCACCTGTGAACCCGAGAATTGAGAACCTCCAGCGCGTCCTAACCCAAAAACAGATTGACGTTGCACTCATTTTTCAGAACCGGGACTTATACTACTTCGCCGGTACCATGCAGGATTGTGTGCTGGCGGTGTCCGCCACTGGCGAGCCGGTGTTGCTAGTGCGCCGTAACTATGAGCGGGCAAAGCAGGAGACCACCGTATCCTCCTTGAGCCGCCTGAACAGCCTAGAGGACTTGAGTGAGGTGGTGCCCTCCGGCACAGGCCGCGCCGGAATTGAGGCCGATGTCCTACCGGTGGCCACCTTCCGGCGTCTGCAGAGTCTATTCCCCACCACGGAGTGGGTGGATATCTCCACCGACATTATGGCTATCCGAATGGTCAAGGAACCGGGTGAGGTTGAGTTTATCACCCGCAGCGCCGCCATAAACGATGCTGCACACTTGCGGGCCACTCAGGTGCTGCGGGACGGCATCAACGAGCTGGAGTTGTTCTCCGAGATGGAGTATGCAGCACGCCGTCTGGAAGACGATCGGCTGGGGAGCGGTCGGGGGTTCAACAGCCTGCCCCCCTGTCAAATAGGCTCCGGGGATGGGGCCACCGTGCCCAACCGAGCGGCCCTGCCCTTCGGCGGGGTCGGCATGAGCCCCGCCGCCCCTTGCGGCAGCTCCACCCGCGTCATCCATCAGGGTGAAGCGGTAGTGGTGGACTGGGTGTCCTCTTACGAGGGCTATGTCTCCGACCAGACCCGCACCTATTTCATCGGCCCTCCCGATAGTGAGCTTCTCCGGGCCTACGATACCTGCCGCCAGATTTACCAGGCGGTGGTCGCCGTTATGGCCCCGGGGGTGCCCGGTAAACACCTCTACGAGTTGGGCCTTAGGATGGCCGCCGAGGCGGGTTACGAGCACTTCCTGGGGTTGGGAGAATACCGGGTAAGGTTCCTGGGCCACGGCGTAGGCCTGGAGCTTACGGAGCAGCCAGTAATCAGCTACCGGGAAGAGCGCCTCCTGCCGGAGGGCTGCGTCTTGACCGTAGAGCCCAAAATAGTCATTCCTGGCCGGGGCTCGGTGGGCATAGAGAATACCCTGTGGCTGACCGGCGACGGTCCCCGTCCCCTGACCTCAGCCCCGGATACAGTCATACTATAACGGAGGTGGCGCATGACCGCAGGTAAATTCAAGTTGGCCAGGCTGTTACAGCCCGGCGCTATAGGCGGCATGACGGTGCCCAACCGCATAGTGATGCCACCCATGGTGACCGAATACGCCGCCCCCGGAGGCTACATCACCCCCACCATTATTGACTATTACGCAGAGCGGGCCAAAGGCGGCACCGGGCTTGTGATTGTGGAGGCCGCATGCGTGGAGCCACTGGGCCGGGCTTTCAGTCGCCAAATAGCCATCTACGACGATGAGTTCCTCCCAGGCCTCCGGGAGCTGGCCGGAGCTATCAGGGCCGGCGGCGCGCGGGCCGCTATACAAATACACCATGCCGGTATGTCCACCGGTCCCAAGGTCACCGGCTCGGCACCCTTGGGACCCTCTTCCATCTCCATGAGGGGATACGGCCCCGCCCAGGAGATGTCCGCTGAGGACATCCGGAATGCAGTCCAGGCCTTCGCCAGCGCCGCCCTGCGCGTCAAACAGGCCGGGTTTGAAGGAGTGGAAATCCACGCCGCTCACATGTACCTGCTGGCCCAGTTTCTCTCCCCCGCGTGGAACCTGCGCCAGGACAATTACGGGGGCGCCGTGGAGAACCGGGCACGTATGCTTGTAGAAACTATCTGGGCTATCCGCGAGGTAGTGGGGGGTGATTACCCGTTGTGGTGCCGAATAAACGGGGAGGAGTATGGCCAGGAGGGGCAGGGTGTCACTTTGGAAGAGGCCAAGCTCGTATCCCGGCTTGCCGAGGACGCAGGGTCCGATGCCATCAGCGTATCCTGTTTCGGGTGGGGACACTACGGCCAGGTCAACATGCCTGCCTCACCTGGCGCTCTGCTGCCACTATCCCAGGCCATCAAAGAGGTGGTGTCTGTGCCGGTGATGGCCGTGGGCCGCCTTGACCCCCGGGTAGGTGAGATGGCCCTGAAGGACGGCCGGGCCGATTATATCGCCATCGGCAGGGCGCTCATTACCGATGCCTACCTGCCGCTTAAAGCCGCACGGGGTGACCTAGAGGATATCACCCCGTGCATATCCTGCTACCGCTGCCTCCCCTTTGGGGGTGACCAGTCCGGCATGAAGTGTTCCACCAATGCGGCACTGGGCCAAGAAGATACCCGCCCCAGCCCGGCACCTAAGCCACTAAAGGTGCTGGTGGTGGGCGGTGGCCCAGCGGGCATGGAAGCCGCCCGTGTGGCGGCTCTGCGGGGCCACAATGTGACCCTAGTGGAGCGTGATGGGAACCTGGGTGGACAGCTTGCCCTGGCCTGCCGTCCCCGCTACCAGAACCGCTATCCCACCCTACTGAACTACCTGCGTAAGCAGCTCTCCAAGCTCGGGATCCAGGTGGAACTGGGAGCGGAGGCCACCCCGGAAACCGTATCACGCCTCCAGCCGGATACCGTGGTAGTGGCCACCGGCGCCAGCCCCCTTATTCCGCATATCCACGGCGTGACCGGGCGGGCCGCCACCGCATACGATGTGCTGGCAGGCCGCGCCACGGCATCCGGCTGCAGGGCAGTCGTCATAGGCGGCGGACGGGTGGGCCTGCGCACCGCCCAGTTTCTGGCCGAGCAGGGCAAGAGTGTTGCCCTGCTGGAGCAAGGGGGCCGCCTTGGGCAACGCTTCACCGGGCTGGTCCGCCGCCCCCTGCTTGACCTGCTCACCGAACTTGGGGTTGAACTGGTCACCGGGGCCAAGGCCGAGGAGATTATCCAGGCAGGGGTGATGGCGGCGATGGGACAGGCCCGACAACTGTTCGAGGCCGATACCGTGGTCCTGGCCACCGGCGCAGCCCCCAACACCGTCCTGTTTCACGCCCTAGAGGGCAAGGTGCCCAGCATCCACCGTATCGGGGACAGCCAGGAGCGCGGCAGCATCTTGCAGGCCATCGCCGCCGGGTATCAGACCGGCATGGCATTGTAAGCTGCAGCCCTATCTGAATCGATGACATACCGGCGCACTCAGCTTTACAATCGACCTGTCAGCGAGTTATGGTACTATGGTCTATGACCCTCACGGCTCCGGCTGCGACATGTGCGTGGATATAGTCCTTATCACCAAGCACATGGTGGACAATGGAAACCCCCTATCCGCAGTTAATAACGCCGTGGATGGCAAGTACAGCTACTTGGGGCCACCCACACAGATACCCCACCCGTTCCCAGTGAGCCTTGCAAGCGAGAGGAGTCCAATGGACAAACGGATTGACTTCAATAACAGGCATTGCCCACCTGGGAATGGGCAACGGCTCCAAGACAGAGAGTGTCCTTCACAAAGCTCTGGAGGTGGACTCCAGTTATACAGAAGCCCATTATGTCCTGGGGTTCCTGTGCACAGTCGGCCCTTCCGCCAACCCGAAGGTCGCCAAGGTACACTGGCAGGGGGTGGTAGGCCTGGAACAAGGTACCGAACGGTCTCAGATTGCACAGGTACACTTAGCCCAGTTGGAGGAGGACAGCGCTCCCCTGCAAAATGGGGAGCGTAGCTTGGGATGTCAGAAGAGCAGTATAGCCTCCATATAGCTCTCAATGCCGGGCCGGTAACTCTTTTCTCTCCATGTGAACGGCACCCCATACCGGCCAATTTAGTCACCCTCTGGGATAGCAGTGATGGTATTGATACGCCTGATTTGCCTCAACCTTGAGTGGCACCAGCCAGCAGAAGAGGCTGAGCGATGTTAGACCCCATCAGCCTGTTTCAGACCTGGCTAGTGAACTGGGCTGCGGCGCTGGTGGCGCTCCTTCCCATTAGCTGGGCTTTTGGTGCCGGTATGGTGTCAACCGTGAACCCCTGCGGCTTCGCCATGCTGCCGGCCTACCTGTCCCTCTACCTGGGGACCGGGGAGGAAACCCTGGCACAGCGGTCTGCGCCTCTGCGGACAATCAAGGCTGTCTACATAGGAGGCGTGGTCACCCTCGGTTTCGTGGTGCTATTTGGCGCTGTGGGACTGGGCCTGGCCATTGGCGGGCAATTCCTAGTAACGGTTATGCCCTGGGCAGGTCTGGGAACCGGCATCGTCCTGGCTATCGTGGGCATGTTTTTACTATCCGGCAAGCACACCTATTCAGCGTTTTTTATGCGTCTGGCAGGCCAGGTAAGCACCCCGGGTGCTACCGGCATACGCGCTTTCTTCCTGTTCGGTATTGGATACGGTATAGCGTCCCTGGCCTGCACTTTGCCCGTCTTCCTGGTCGTGGTGGTCAGCGCGATTGCCGTCGGTGGAGTCCTGGGAGGCCTCTCTCAGTTCCTCAGCTATGCAATGGGCATGGGACTGGTACTGGTCATCCTCACCATGGGTATAGCGCTTTTCAAGGGGGCGGCGGTGGGGCCGCTACGGGCCATGGTGCCCCATGTGCAACGGGTCAGCGCGGCGCTCATCCTATTGATGGGATCCTACCTGGTATACTACTGGCTGACGAAGGGAGGCGTCCTTGATTCTTTCGCCTGAGCACGGCTCACTCCCGTCCGCCGGTAGTCCCTCCGGACGGCCATACGAGGAGCGTTCGTGAAGAATGCCGTGGCCCGGCGGGTGTGGCGGTTCTTTGGCTCAGTGCGCCTGGCCCTGATACTTATCCTGGTGCTGACTGCGCTCTCCGTGGTGGGGGCACTGGTGATGCAGGTTCCCCCGGACCTGAAGGCGGATCCCGACGATTACCGGTGGTGGCTGGACAATCCGGCCCAGGAGCGCTTCGGGCTATGGGTCACACCCCTAGCCATCCTGGGGATATTCGATATATTCCACTCCCCGTGGTTTCTCGGTGTGGGCTTACTCCTAATAATCAACATCATAGTGTGCACCCTTAACC
>JASLXN010000127.1 GCA_030740315.1 Dehalococcoidia bacterium
TTCTCCAGCCCACGGGCGTTAACGCAAATTCCGCAGGCAATTAGATTGGCCCCTTTTGACAGCAGTTTCTCCAGAAGATCTTTCGGCATGGACTCCTTGTCTGGGAAGGTCTGGTACTTGACGGGAGTATACACCCCATCAAGATAGTTGAAGAAACTAACCTCATGCCCTTTGTCCAAGGCGGCCTCGGCAATGGCAGCCGCAGTCTCCCAGTTCTCAAACTGCACCGGCGCTCTGGTAAACAGAAAGCCCAGTTTAGCCATGTGTAATCCTCCTCTTCAGTTTGTCTATACTGCCTTGCGGATAATGATTTCCCAGTCGGTGTCGTTCACTTGTTCAACACCCAACACTTCTTGGCCCTCGTTTTTCATGCTGCGCGGCACATTCTCCACAGCAGGGCGATGGTTCACCACCACCCGCAGCACCTGCCCCAACTCCAGTTCCTCCAACTCTAGCTTGGACTTGACAAAAGTATAGGGGCATATCTCCCCTTTGAGATCCAACTCCGCATCCACTCTGGCAATCTCAGCCATGGGTACCTCCTTACCAACCAAAAGGTCGTCAGCATTCCCGCGGCACAGCCAGCAGGCTGCAGAACTCTTCGTAGTCTATGAGTTCTTTGATAGTAGGACTATCGCCGCATATAGCGCAGCTTGGGTTGCGCCGCAGTTTCACCTTCTGGAAGCTCATATCCAAGGCGTCAAACAGCATAAGGTGTCCGTTCAGGGAGATCCCGATTTCCAAGACCAACTTGATCGCCTCAGCGGCCTGTATGGTACCTACAATGCCAGGCAACACACCCAGCACCCCAGCTTCCTGGCAGCTGGGCACGGCGCCGGGTGGTGGTGGCTCTGGGAAAAGGCACCGATAGCAGCCCTGCCCGGGCAGAAATACTGAGATTTGGCCTTCAAAAAGGAATATGCTGCCATGCACATTTGCCTTTCCGGCTAGTACGCATGCGTCGTTTACGAGATAGCGTGTTGGGAAGTTATCGCAGCCGTCAACCACAATATCGTATTCGTGGATAATATCCATGATGTTATCGGAGGTCAGCCTGTCCTCATGAAGCACCAGTTCTACATCAGGATTTATCTCGCACAAAGTCTCGGCTGCGGATACTGTCTTGCGGCGGCCCACATCGCTCTGGCCGTGAAGTATCTGGCGTTGCAGGTTACTCAGGTCCACCCGGTCAAAGTCCACAATGCCCAACTTGCCCACGCCGGCCGCGGCCAGGTACATGGCCGCCGGAGAACCCAGTCCACCGGCCCCAACCAGCAGCATCTTGGCCTCCAACAGCTTCTTCTGCCCCTTGCCACCCACCTGTGGCAAGATGATGTGGCGGCTGTATCGCTTCACCTGCTCCTCTGTAAACCGCTTCGTGTTAATCATCCTATGGTCAACCTCCGTCGGTGCCCGAATGCTATCAAGGCCGTCTAGTTAATTAGCTTACTCAACAATACCAATGCTGTCAAGCATATTAGGCGAAATATTTGACAATATAGACCTTATTCCATACAATTCGAAAGTAGAGTAGGGGAGTCAAGAAAAGAGGGGAGGGACATGAAGGTATCTATGAAGCTGGACTATGGCGTGAGAGTGCTGGTGGACCTTGCCCAGCACTACGGCCAAGGGGTGATACCGGCCAGCGAGATAGCCAGCCGACAGAATATCCCAGAGCCATACTTGGACCAGATACTTGCCGCCCTGCGAAGGGCAGGGTTTGCATCCAGCAAACGGGGCCCCCAGGGGGGACACATGCTGGATAGGCCCCCCTCCCAGGTCAACCTGGGCGAGGTCATCGCCGCCCTGGAAGGCTCCTCCTCCCCCCGCTGCATCACCCAGCCGGAAGACTGTGAACGGGCCACTATATGCGTGCAACGAGAGGTGTGGCAGGCCATTGAGGAGAGTGCACAGCGGCTTTTGACTGCCACCACTCTGGGTGAACTGGTAGAGCGACAGGAACGTCGCAGCGAAGCCGCCATGTACTATATTTGATGATAGCCAACAGCGTTTTGGACATCATCGGCGGCACACCCCTTCTTAAGCTAAACCATACTCCCCCTGGTGCTGCCACCGTGCTGGCCAAGTTGGAATCCGCCAACCCCGGCGGCAGCGTTAAGGACAGGGTTGCACTGGCCGTGGTGGAGGATGCTGAGGCCTGTGGCAAGCTGAAACAGGGCGGTGCACTGGTGGAGGTGAGTGCCGGAAACACCGGTGTGGCCCTGGCCATTGTAGCCGCTGCCAAGGGCTACCGAGCCGTGCTGGTTATGCCGGAGAACGCCCCCGTTGAACATCGCCGTATCCTTTCATGGCTGGGGGCTGAAGTGGTACTTACCCCCAGCGCTGAAGGCATGGCTGGGGCGATAAGAGCCGCCAAACAGATAACAAAACGCAACCGTAACTTCCTCTTGGTTCGGCAGTTTGAGAACCCTGTCATCCCGCAAGTCCACAGCGCTACAACCGCCAAGGAGTTGCTTGAGGCCACCGGAGGCAGAATAGATGCATTTGTATGCGGTGTCGGCACAGGGGGCACCCTTACCGGCGTGGGCAAGACACTCAAAGAGCGTGTTTCAGATGTAAAAATAATCGCCGTAGAGCCTGCCCGCTCCCCGTTGCTCAGCCGGGGCTGGGCTGGGCCGCACGGCATCCCAGGACTGGGGCCTGACTTCATCCCATCTATCTTGGATCGTGAACTGATAGACTGGATAATAGAGGTGTCCGATGATAATGCCCATGCTACCTCTTCACGCCTAGCAAAGGAAGAGGGATTGCTGGTAGGTTTATCTTCGGGCGCCAATGTTTTTGCCAGCCTTGAGGTGGCCGCAGGATTGGGAGAGGACAAACAGGTCGTAACCATACTCCCCGATGGCCTGGGCTCTTCTTTCCTCTCTATGCTACTCAAAGAACCCATATCTTAGGAGGTTACCTATGGCCGTAGAGGTACGCGTCCCTTCACTGTTGCGGGGCTTGGTGGGCGGGGTCAAATCCATACAGACGTCTGGGCCTACAATAGGACTTGCGCTAGACGACATAGAGGCCCGTTTCCCAGGGTTCAAGGAGCGCGTTATAGACCCCAACGGTGCTATCAAGCAATTCGTGAGCATCTTCATCAACGGTGAGGATGTACGCTATATTCAAAGCTTGGATACACCCTTACTGGACGGTGACCAGGTCTCCATCCTACCTGCGGTAGCGGGAGGATAAGGACACAGCGTTTTCCCGCCTTTTCTGCCGTCTATAGGATATTCGGTAAAGCACAATGTCTGCTCAGGATGAGAGGAACGGTGAAATTCAAAAGTATCGTAGATGCCATAGGACACACTCCCCTCGTCGAGCTACGCAGCTACAGTCCGCGGGCGGGAGTGCAGGTCTTCGCCAAGCTTGAGGGCCACAACCCCACCGGCAGCCTCAAAGACCGCATAGCCAAGTTCATGATTGACAAAGCGGAGCGTGAGGGGTTACTAACGGAAGATAAGGTTATCTTGGAGCCTACCAGCGGCAACACCGGCATCTCCCTGGCCATGATTGCTCACGTAAAGGGATACCGGATGAAGGTGGTGATGCCGGAGAATGTCAGCCCCGAGCGGGTGGATATGCTGCGGCTTTTCGGTGCAGAAATCGTATTCTCCTCGGGGGAAAAGGGCACCAACGGTTCCATAGAGGTGGCCCAGAAAATGGCAAGCGAAGATGCCCATTACTTCATGCCTTATCAATACGGCAACCAGGCCAATCCCCAGGCACACTACGAGACCACGGCCCAGGAGATTATTGATGATCTGCCCGGAATTGATACATTTGTGGCTGGTCTGGGCACCGGCGGCACCCTCATGGGGGTAGGCCGACGATTCAAGGAGCATAACCCCGAGATTAAGGTGATGGCAGCGGTCCCCCACCCCGGCGAGCTCATCTTCGGCCTACGTAACCTGGACGAAGGGTTCATTCCTCCGATAGTAGACTTGGACCTTCTGGACGGCCGCATTGTGGTGGAATCGGAGAACGCCTTCAAGTGCACCCGGGAACTTACCGAACGGGAAGGCATTTTTGCCGGTGTCTCTTCGGGGGCGGTTATGGCATGCGCCAAACGCCTGGCATCCCGCATGGAAAAAGGGAGCATCGTGGCCCTGCTGGCGGACGGCGGGTGGAAATACCTCAGCAGCCAGCTATGGACCCGATCCTACGGTGACATGGAGCAGAACACTCAGAACATGGTATGGTGGTAGCCATGTTCCGCATAGAAGGCCGCTTCATGCAAGAGATGGTGGCCCACTCCCGGGAGAAGGCACCCAACGAGTGCTGCGGCATTCTGGCCGGACCGCCGGGACAGGTGGCAGCCCTTTACCGCACTGTGAACGCATCCGCCAGCCCCATTCGCTACAGCATTGACCCCAAGGAGATACTCCGCATTGCCCAAGAGATAGAGGGGAAGGACTGGGAGATGACGGCCTTCTACCACTCTCACACCCATTCCGAGGCCTACCCTTCAGCCACCGATATCCGGCTGGCATTCTGGCCGGACTCTCTGTACCTAATTGTTTCCCTGGCTGATCTGCAGCAGCCCTGCGTCCGTGGGTTCTACCTGCGGGGCGGGCAGGTAACAGAGGAAGAACTGGAGACGTTTTGATACTTAGATGCGCAAATCAGAGTGCAGAACCATACAAGCAAGCACCACACTTACCCATCTCTTTAAGGAGGTAGCATGCAGCTAACGGAGGCCATACTCACCCGGCGCAGCATCCGCTCTTTTGAACCCCGCCCCATTCCACGACGTGTGCTCCAGGACATCATAGAGATATCTTTGTGGACACCCTCCTTTGCCAACACACAGTCATGGGAGTTATGCGTGGTGAGTGGCGAGAAGTTGGATGAACTAAGGCGCAAGCTGGTGGATGCCGCCACTGCTGACCAGGAGGGCACCCCGGACCTGGCTTGGCCCGTCCTAGGAGAGCCTTACGCCACCCGCCGCCGCGGGGTGGGGGTGAGAAACCTGGCTGCCAAAGGC
>JASLXN010000128.1 GCA_030740315.1 Dehalococcoidia bacterium
TCCATAAACATGGATGCCAGCACCACCTCCATAACCTCGGCACCCGTGATTGGTGGGGGGTCTTGCTTACGCAGCTCGTAAAGCCTGCGCAGCAGGAGGCGGTTGGTATTGTACACTCCTATTGCCCGCTCCATGTCCTGAGGCTGTATTGCGCGCCCCAGCCACCCTTCAACCGATGTCTGAAACTCCTGGATTTCACCCGTCAGGCAGCCCTTGGCCAACGGCATCTGGACATTGGGGGGGAAATACATCTCGTAATGGTAGTCTGTGGGAACATGCCGCACCCAGCTTTCGTATGTGTGGTGGATATGATGACAGGCGTTGGCCAGCACCAAGCCATCCAGATATTCGTAGCGCCCCTGAAGCCCCTGCGCCAGGCAGTCGCGGCAGAAGGGACACCACATGCTGGATATATGAGCCTCGGTGACATCCTGTACTTGATGGCTGCCCATGACCCGCACCGGCAGCACGCCGGCGGCGTAGAGCACCTCCTCCGGCACATAGGTGCACAGGTAGCCCACCACCCGGCCTCCCGTCCGCTGCTTCCACCCCTGGGCATGGTCGTGGCGCTGCGCCACAACTTTCTGTAACTTCGCCAGGGCCTGCATTCATCCTCCTCATACGATCCGCCCACTGGAGTTTTCAATTGTAGCATCGGCACCGCCTGTAGCACAACGAGACGTGCCGGCTTCCTCTCATACTGAGGTAACTTCAAGGCAGTGGTGCGGCCGGAAGGTATGGCACTGCGCTTTTCCCTGTGCTATAATCCGTGCTTGGTATCCGACGGAATTCGGAAGGAGTTACCGCATGAATTCACTATGGCTGGCAGCGGTTGGGGGATGGCTGGCCCTTCTTTTCGCAGGCTACCTGGCCGTCTACATCAAGCGCCAGGACCCGGGAAACACACAGGTCCGGGAGCTTACCAGCGCCATACGCATGGGGGCCATGGCCTTTCTGCGCCGGGAGTACCAGGCGCTCGGTATATTTGCTATAGTGGTAGGTATAGTTCTGGCTATCTTTGTGGCCCCCGCACCTTGGACGGGCCTGGCCTATATCGCCGGTGTAGCCGCTTCCGCCTTGGCAGGATGGTTCGGCATGAATGTAGCCACCCTGGCCAACGGCCGTACCGCACATGCCGCCATAGACAGCTACTCGCGGGCGCTGCGCATTGCCTTCTCCGGTGGGGCGGTGATGGGCTTTACCGTGCTGGGCCTGGGGCTGTTTCCGGTAGCCCTGCTACCACTGTTCACCGCTGATACCCATGTCTGGCTGGCCTACGCCTTCGGTGCCTCATCGGTGGCCCTCTTCCTCAGGGCGGGCGGCGGCATTTTCACCAAGAGCGCCGATGTGGGCGCCGACCTGGTGGGCAAGGTGGAGGCGGGCATCCCCGAGGACGACCCCCGTAACCCTGCGGTGATTGCCGACAACGTGGGCGATAATGTGGGCGATGTGGCCGGTATGGGCTCAGACCTCTACGAGAGCTATGTCTCCGCCCTGATAGCCAGCATGCTGCTGGGCTATGTGGCCTTCGACCAGGAGGCCAAGGGATACCTCCTGCCCCTGTTCCTAGGCGGTGCCGGGGTGGTGGCCTCTATCATCGGCGCCCTGTTCGTACGCCCCTCCGAGTCCACGGGCGGCTTTGAGGAGCAGACCCGCAAGGCCGCCTCCTCCATGAACTTAGGGGTATATGTCAGCGGTATCCTTATTCTGATTATGTCTTACTTCACGACCCGCTATTACCTGGGGGACTCATTCTCCCTTAGCCCCAGCTACCAGGGCGACGACGGACTGAAGGTATTTATCGCCCTGGCTACCGGCCTAGTGGCCGGCTTCCTGTTAGGCAAATCCACCGAGTACTTCACCTCGGACTACGGTCCGGTCAAGGGCATTGCCAAAGCCAGCCTTACTGGCCCCGCCACTATTATAATAGAGGGCCTCTCCGTGGGTATGTTGAGCACCGTTATCCCCATCGTCTTGGTAGCGGCGGCCACCGTGGTGGCGTTTGAGGCTGCCGGGTTCTTCGGCATCGCCATCGCAGCCCTAGGCATGCTGGTGACCCTGGGAATGCTCCTTGCCATAGACTGCTACGGCCCCATCGCCGATAACGCCGCCGGTATATCGGAGATGGCCGGGCTGGGCAAAGAGGTGCGGGAGCGCACCGAGACCCTGGATGCGGTGGGCAACACCACCGCCGCCATCGGCAAAGGCTTCGCCATCGCATCCGCCGCTCTGGCCGCACTGGCATGGGTGGCCACCTACCTGGAGGTTGCCGAAATAGGGATGGTGGATATCATGGACGCCAAGGTGGTGGCAGGGATGCTGGTGGGGGCCATGATATGCTTTGTCTTCGCCGCCATGGCTATGAAGGCGGTGGGCGGCGGTGCCTCTGCGGTGGTGGAGGAGGTAAGGCGGCAGTTCCGGGAGATAAAGGGCCTCATGGAGGGAAGCGCCAAGCCGGATTATGTAAAGTGCGTTGACATCGCCACCCAGAAGGCCCTGTGGGGCATGATGGGCCCGGGCCTGGTGGCCCTGGCCACCCCACTGATACTGGGCTTTACCCTGGGCAAGGCGGCGGTGGCGGGTATGCTGATGGGTGCGCTGCTGTCCGGCTTCCTGCTGGCTATCTTCATGGCCAACGCCGGCGGTGCCTGGGACAACGCCAAGAAGTACATTGAGTCCGGGCAGCATGGGGGGAAGGGTGGAGAGGCCCACAAGGCCGCCGTTATCGGCGATACCGTGGGCGACCCCTTCAAAGACACCGCCGGGCCTTCGCTGAACATCCTGATAAAAGTGGTGGGTAAAGTAGCCGTAATATTTGGGCCGTTCTTTTTGTTGTAGGGCTAAACTCCTACAGCAAAAAGAACGTGGAAGCACACCAGATTCGTTTAACCAAGTTTTTGGGAAGGCGGTTTAGTAGTATATGTCCCAGCGGTAATCCACTGCGGAGATAGCGACTACACAGTTACCACCATACAGTTACCACCATCGTCTGAATCTAAAAACAACCTGGCTCTTCTCTCACCGCCCTTTGAACTGAGGCTCTCGTTTCTCTATGAAAGAGCGTACGCCCTCCTGGTGATCCTCGGTCTGGAAGCAGATGGTCTGAACGGCGGCCTCGAAGTCAAGCTGGTCTGCCAGCCCGGACATGATGGACCTTCCCAGGGCACGCTTGGTCATGCGCATTCCGACGGCCGGTCCATCGGCGATACGGCGGGCCAGCGCCCAGGAGGCCTCCATAAGGTCCTGAGAGGCCACCACATGGTTCACCAAGCCCAGCTTTTCAGCTTGGTGGACGTCGATGAAATCTCCTGTGAACAGCAGTTCCGCCGCCCACCCGGAGCCGACTATCCGGGGCAGGAAATAGGTGGCACCGGCATCAGCCCCGCTTAGACCACGATGCACAAACACTAGGGCGAATTTGGCGTCCTCCACGGCGATGCGGATATCGCACGCCATGGCCAGGCAGCAGCCACCCCCCGCGGCCACCCCGTTCACGGCGGCTATGGTGGGCACCTCCATCATCTTCAGGTGCAGGAACGCCTGGTCAGCCAGGCGTATGGTCTCCTCTTTCTCCTTTACGGTGTCATTAACCAGGCGCACCATTATGTCCTGGATGTCGCCACCGGAGGAGAAGGCGCGGCCGGCGCCGGTGAGGATGACCGCCCGGACATCGTCATCGTTCTCCAGGTCCTCCCGTAACCGGATAATCTCCCGGCACATGCGTCGGTCCAGGGCGTTGAGCTTCTCCGGTCGGTTCATAGTAACCAGGGCAATGCCATCACGGCGCTCCACGGCAAGGGTCTCGTATTCCACAGCGGTCACCTCCTGCGAGCTAATTAGGGCTATTATAGGGCCGAACTACATATTGATAAAGTGCCTGAGCGGCGTTTGCCCTTCCAACCCGCTCTCCCGAGAGCTGAATCCGGGGGGCTTAGCCCCTCAAGGTGCCCCTATTGCCTGGAGCCTTCTGCTATACTCCGGTACAGTGCCTCGTAGTCCCTGGCCGATGCACCCCAGGAGAAGTCCAGCCCCATCAACCTCCGCTGAAGGCGGGCCCACTCCTCCCGCAGAGCGAAACTGGACACCGCCCGATCCAGGGCCGCCTCCAGAGCCTCGGGGGCATAGTCACGAAACACGAAGCCATTGCCCTGTGACAGGTCTTCGGTCAGGTCGGTAACCGTATCGGCCAAGCCGCCGGTATGGCGCACCAGGGGGATGGCCCCATAGCGCATGGAGATAAGCTGCCCCAGCCCCCCCGGCTCAAAGCGTGAGGGCATAACAAAGACATCACACCCGCCGTATATCAGCCTCGCCATACCCTCATCAAAGCCGAACACGATTCCCATATTGCTATTATAAGCGCCTGCCAGTCGTGATAGCTCATTCTTGTATCGGGATTCCCCATCTCCCAGAATGAACAGCTGCGCCTCCGCGTCCGGCAGGAAGCGTTCCAAGGCGGGAACGAGAATGTCCAGGCCCTTTTGCTCGGCCAGGCGAGTCACCATCCCCAACAGGGGCATACCTGTCCCCTGGGGCAACCCCACCCGGGCCTGGAGTGCCGATTTGTTTACGGCCCGCTCCCGCAGAGAGGAGCCGTCAAAGCGGGCGGCCAGCATAGGGTCGGTGGCCGGGTTGAAATCATCGTAGTCCAGGCCGTTCAGTATCCCCACCACCGGCTGCTGTCGACGGGCAAGTAAAGCTTCTTCGCCATGGGCGAACTCCGGTGTGATTATCTCACTGGTAAAGGTTGGGCTCACCGTGCTTACAGTTTGAGCGTGAATAAGGCTAAGGCCCAGCATATTAGGACTGATACCTGTCTGTTGAAAGATTTTAGCCTCCGGAACCGCACCAACCATTAGCTCAAACCACTCAAGCGAGAAGGGGCCCTGGTACTGAACATTATGGACCGGCAGCAACACCGTAGGACCTCCAGCGTTGGACACCTCTCGCACCCCCAAACACGCATGCCAGTCGTTGGCATGGACAACATCTG
>JASLXN010000129.1 GCA_030740315.1 Dehalococcoidia bacterium
GCCAAATTTGCCCCGGGGTTGGGGCGTGCTACCCACCGAGCACTATATTGTCTATAAGACGCGTTTTGCCTATCTTCACCGCCAAGGACACCAGCGCCTGGTCTTCCACCGTGTCCAACTCCTCCATGGTTAAGGGACTGGCCACGCTAATATAGTCTACCTCGGCCAATTGCTCTGATTGGAGGATCTCAGCCATCTCTCGGCGGATACGCCCCGCATCCCGTACCCCGGCGGAGTACTCACGCTGGGCCTTCTGTAAGGAATGGTAGAGAACCAGGGCTGCCCGTCGCTGCTCCGAATCCAAGTAGGAATTGCGGCTACTCATAGCCAGACCATCAGGCTCCCTTACCGTGGGGCACACTACCACCTCCAAGTTGAAGTCAAGGTCTGCAACAATTTTCTGGATAACCACCACCTGCTGAGCATCTTTTTGGCCAAAATAGGCCCGGTGCGGCTCTACAATGTTAAAGAGCTTGCCAACCACGGTAGCCACGCCCCGGAAATGCCCTGGGCGCACTGCCCCTTCCAAGCGGTCTGTCACTTTTTCCACCACTATCCAAGAAGAGGCATCTTCATAGTACATGTCCTCGGGCGGTGGTGAGAACACCACATCAGTGCCCAGCTTCTCGAGTAGTCCTAGGTCACGAGATATATCGCGCGGGTAGCGCGAAAGATCCTCGCCAGGGCCAAACTGGGTAGGGTTCACAAAGATACTGACCACGGTGTAGTCGTTATCCCGGCGGCTGCGCCGCACTAGGCTCAGGTGGCCCTCATGGAGGTAGCCCATTGTAGGCACGAGTCCTACGGTGCCACACATCTCCTCTCTGGCGCGCCGCATCCCGGCGATGGTATCAGCAACTCTCACAGCAGTAATCAAGGGCACCCATTATCCCACAATCCTGTTTAGCTCAGCAACTACCTCGGCGTCCATGGCAAAGCTGTTTTCCTCGGTGGGGAACTGGCCGGCCCTCACCTCTTCAAAATACTGGGACACAGCCTTGTTGATGGCTTCCCCCAGGTTCACATACCGCTTAGCGTGCTTTGGCAGAAACGCCGAGAACAGGCCAAGAATGTCGTGAATAACCTGTACCTGGCCGTCGCACTCCACTCCGGCCCCGATGCCGATGGTGGGGATAGACAGTTTCCGGCTTATGAAGGCTGAGAGATCAGCAGGCACAGTCTCCAGCACGATGGAGAAAGCACCCGCCTCCTCCACAGCCTTGGCATCCTGGTACAGCTTGAGGGCGGCTTCGGGGGTACGCCCCTGCACCCGGTATCCCCCAAGCTGGTTTACAGACTGTGGCGTAAGGCCGATATGGCCCTGCACCGGAATGCCGGACTCCACAATCCTCCGTATCTTTTCAGCAACCGTGACACCTCCCTCTAATTTAACCGCCTGGCATCCCGCCTCCTGAATGAAACGGCCCGCATTGCGCAGGGCATCTTCCGCACTGGTGTGATATGTCATGAAGGGCATATCACCGACCACCAGGGCGTTCTTAACCCCGCGGGTGACCGCCTTACAGTGGTGTAGCATTTCATCTATGGTCACCGGTATGGTGCTCTCGTAGCCCAGCAATACCATGCCCAAGCTATCGCCCACCAGGATGATAGGCACACCAACCTCGTCCACCAACTTGGCAGTGGCATATTCGTAGGCGGTCAGTTCTACGATTTTCTCCCTCTTCTCTTTCATCTCTTTGACCTGGCCTATGGATACTCTCATGGCTCCTCCTTTGTTGCAACACTGATAAAGAACCCCTTAGGGTCAAGCAATCTTACTATATAAAGCTCCTCTAAGGTGGCGGGGGGCACTGCGCTAATCTCAGGCGACACCTTTAGCTCCCACCCACACCCCCCTTTGATACGTTGTAACCTACTCTCAAGGGTCTCTCCCGGACGAGGATAATAGCCGGTAAGCAACAGCTCATCGTCGCGTCTCTCTAACACGCCCTCTGAGGTGATGAGGCCGCTCACTCTGGTGCCGGGAGAGGTGCAGTAGTCCAGGCGGTCCACCAGCCTGTAGCAGCCGTGAGCCATGACCAGCACCACCTCCGCGGCCATAGAAGCGGAATCATTGCCGCCCCCCGGGCCGAACAGGTAGGTATCGCCCTTGCGGGTGGAGTTGATGTTCCCGTTACGGTCCACCTGTGCAGCCCCCAGGGCGGCCAGGCACCGGCTGCGGGGGCCGCACACCAGAAACCCGTATGATTCCGCGCAGTCCGAGAGCCACTTGGCGGAGGCCACATTGGATATGTTGGTAAGCACCGGCAGACCGGGGCGGGGGGCGAAGCCGAACTGCCCGGAGCCGGTTAGCAACTCCAGCGGATACCCTTCCTTGCGCAGAATGTAGTACGCCAGCCAGGAGGCCAGGGCACCAGTGCCCACCCCGCTGAGGATAACCCGGTATCCCCCTTCTTTTACCCGCTGCGCCATATAGCGTCCGGCGGCAACCACCATCATCTCAAAGGAGTTGGCATCGGGGGTGGTGGGAATAGCCCCCACCATCTCCCGTATCTCCTCACGCCAGGCATCGGGGCCAGCCAACGCCCTCAGCCGGGACAAGCGTTCGTCCCCCAGCTTTTGTAGATACGCCTCGTGGCTACCCGTCTCCAGCACCCATTCGTTGAACCAAGCATCCAGCTTGCCGGGGTCATCGGATGCCGCGCGGAAGTCCTCCAGGAAGTCAAAGTCCTCCCGCTGCCCAGCCCCATCCCCCAGACTATGGTTCACCGCCCCGATGGGGTGAGCGCCCAGGGGGGCGGGGCAAACGACGCTTACCATGTGCCCCGGCAGCTTCACCAGCGAGGCGTGATTGCGAATGACGCTCGTAGGCACAATCCTGTCCACGGTCAGGATTACCTCTCTGGCCGCCCGCGGCCCCCACAGGTCATCGTAAGGGGCCGGGGGTATAGCGTTGCCATAGGCATCGGCGGCGATGGCGTGGACCAGGGAGACATCCGGCGTCAGCGGACGCGCCAGCCCCACCTTCACTCCGCTGCCGAAGGGGTCGTCCATCTCCTTGAAGTCCTCCCGGTTATCGGAAACCATGTCAGACCCTAGCATGGAGCGGGTAGGCAGGAAAGGCAGCCCCAGGGCCGCCGCCTTAAAGCGCAGCAGCAGGGTGTATATAGACCAGGTCTCAATCCCCAACCGCCCCTCCCGGTAGGCATCCTGAAGCACCTTTATGGCCCCCGGCGAGGGGTATGCATGGCTGGCGTTGGAGGTGATGAGCTTCCGCACCAGGCCACCATGGACGGCCACGATATCAAACAGAGAATGGGCAGAGGCGGCTACGGTGAATCCGGGGCTGCTTCTCCAGAACTTCCGGCACACCTCTAATAGGGCTGCATTGGCCTCCCGGCTGTGATGAAGAGTCATGCCGGGGCGCACCAACTCCCCTATCGCCTGTGCCAAAGGGGTTACCTTGCTGGGGCCGTCGTCATCCGGCAGGAGGAAGGCGGAGTCCAGAAGCGGGTCAAAAACCCTCAAGGGCATGCTCCCGGAGGCGGTTTTGCCCGTCCACATGCACCAGCCTGGGCTTATAGGAGCGCAGCTCCTCCTCAAGCACGCCGATATAGCTCAGAATGATAACAAGGTCGCCGGGGGTAGCCAGGCGGGCGGCGGCACCGTTGAGGCATATTCCCCCCTCACCTCCTTCGATGGCATAGGTCTCAAAGCGGGCACCATTGTTTATGTTAACCACCTGTACCTTCTCAAAGGGTAGGATATCGGCGGCTTCCATGAGCTGCCGGTCTATGGAGATACTCCCCTCGTAGGCCAGGTTGGCATCGGTGACCCGTGCCCGATGTATCTTGCTCTTTAGCATGTTTCTCAAGGCTCGCCTCCTGCTATGCTCCCGTAGTCAGCTTTTTTTTCATCGCCTCGGCACCCGCATCATCCACCCTGCCTTTGCCCAGGGCCACCGGAATTGTGTGCAGCCCCAGCTCCCTGTAGAGAGCCAGAAACTCGGGGGCTTCCTTCTCCAGTGCGGCCATATGTTTCTCTATCGTACCCAGGTCGCCCCTAGCGATAGGCCCCGTAAGACAGTTGGGCAGACCCACGCTTTCAACATTCAGGAGGGTGCCCCGCAGCAAGGGCATCAGGGCCTTGATGGCCTTGGAGCTATCGGCCCCGAAGTGCTCCCACAGCTCCGAGGCCACCCGAATCAGCGTTATCCAGTAGTTGCAGGCGAAGACGGCAGCGGCATGGTAAAGCACCTTGTCCTCTCCCTGTAACTGCACCCAGTCCCCTTCCATGGCCTGGGCCATCTTTGCCAGTCTGTCCAACAGTTCCCCCTCAGCCTCAATGCCGAAGGCGGAGCCGGGCAGGTTTTGGATGGCCTGCTGCGCGCTGGCGAAGGTCTGCAAGGGATGAAAGCCTCCCACCTGGGCACCCGCCTGTCGAGCGGTTTCCAGGACGTCCAGGGAAGCGGCCCCGGAGCAGTGTACCACCGTCTTACCAGCGCTCCAGCGCAGCTTGGCCACCACGCTGGCTATGGCGTCATCCGGTGTGGTAATAAATACCAGCTCGGCAGCGTCCGCTACCTGCTGTGGCATTTCGCAGGCTTGGCACTCCGGCACCTTTCCCGCCAGACCCTGAGCGGAGGCGAATGTGCGGCTGGCCACCGCCACCACAGGGTAACCTCTCTGGGAAAGCTGCACGGCCAAGGCTGTGCCTGCAGTGCCGGCACCGATGAAACCCAGCTTGATTATCATGCCTCTTTTCCTATATCTATGCGTTATCGGTATCAGTTATCAGCCCCGGCACTAACTGCGGGGCTTTCACCAATTTCCCGGACGGCTGGCACCCCCGCCATCCCTTCAGCCTGGCTGACCGCCCGAAGTACTGCCCCCGCCATCGCCTCGGCGGCCAAGGTGCCCAGCACGGTTATGTCCATCGTCTCCTGCCCCGTGGACAGGGCAAAGATGGCATCTCCATCATACATCGTATAGCAGGGCTGTATG
>JASLXN010000012.1:0-14381 GCA_030740315.1 Dehalococcoidia bacterium
TCCAGCAGCACCTCTTCAGTGTGCTGGCCCAATTCAGGAGCCTCGCGCTGGATGCCTATCGGGGTCTTGCTGAACTTGGTGGGCATACCCACCATCTTAACTGTGCCCAGCGCCGGATGGTCGTAGTTTACTATGTAGTCGTTTTCCAAGGCCTGCGGGTCTTCGGCCACATCGTAGTAGTCGTAGATAGGTGAATGAGCAAACTCGGCACCCTCCTCTTTGAAACACTCCAACCACTCGTCACGGGAGCGTGTGGTGAATGCCTTGGACACTGCCTCGTTGCACTCCATGAAGTTCTCCCGCCGGTCCAGAGCGGTAGCGTAGCGCGGGTCCTCCTCCATATATTCAAGGCCCATGATGCGACAGAACTGTCCCCAGAAGCGGTCGGACTGAGGCTCGGCCAGCATAATCCATTTGTCGTCCCCGCAGCAGTAATGGTTGGCCATGGGATTACGCGCCCGTTCTCGGGAGTGGCGGGAATACGAGCGGTGGCGCATGAGGTTCATATTCATACCTATCCCCTGCATATGTATGGCGCTGCCCAGCAGGGAGACCTCAATCTGCTGGCCTATACCCTGCCGCTCTCGGGCCACCAGTGCGGCCAGCAGGGAGTAGGCCAGCATGGTGGCCCCCACCTGGTCACAAGGGGCTGATACCGTTTGGTAAGGCTCGTTCTGGTCCCTGTCGCCCACAGACCACATCAGTCCGGAGCGTGCTTGGCCTATGGTATCAAAGGCCCGCTCGTTGTTTACCGGACCTTCCAGCCCATAACCACTGTTTATGGCATAGATTAGTTTAGGGTTGTGCTTGGACAGCGTCTCATAGTCCATTTTAAGCTCCTGGAGGATGCCGTCCCTATAATAGTTAGTGTAGAAGATATCTGTCTTTTCCACCAGTTTGTAGATTATCTGGCGGCCCGCCTCGCTCTTGAGATTCACCGTCATACTCTTCTTGTTGCGGTTGGCAAATTCAAACCCCACCAGGCGGCCCCCATCCAGCACCATAGATTCCCCAAACATCTGGGTGAGGCCACGGGAGGGGTCTCCCTTGATAGGCTCCTCTATTTTGATAACCTCAGCCCCTAGGTCTCCCAGCATATACCCTGCGGCGGGGCCGTTGTGGAACGCCGCCCACTCAATTACTCTGATACCATCCAGTGGTTTGGCCATGTCTCAACCTCCCGGCTCCAATATTGGGAAATATTAACCACACCATAGAACAGTGGCCCTTGCCGTGTCAAGGCAGCGGGCGGAGGTCGTTAAGCAAGGGTTACGTAAGACAAATGACCCATCTCCCTGGATGCCCCACCATTGCTTCAATGGGGCCACGGCCTTTCGGCCATGGGAACTGCCGATTGAACTAGAAGTCGCCCGTCTCCCCATCTTGAACCACCGCATCAGCAACACGTTCAGGGCAATTGGCGGTTGTCAGATTACAAAAGCCGCATTCCATTAGGCTTGGTGCTTTGCGCGCAGGCGTAGGACCCGCTAAACGACCAATGAGTTCAACAAGGTTTCTCACGAAGGCATCGTCAACAGCTAAGCTGGGAATTGGAACCTCTTGACCTTCGTAGACCACCTTTCCATCAAAGGTGACTCCCCTATACTGGCCCAAAGCACGCGGGGCGGCGTACATATAGACCATCACCTGAACATGGTGGGAGGGGCTAGGAGCACCTGTTTTCACATCGAAAACAGTGCCAGCGCTTCCCGAGATAGCTATTAGGTCCGGTTTCCCTCCCAAGGTAGCTGACTGCCCTCTAAGTACGAACTTGTTCTGGTTCTCAGTGAACACAGTTTTGCCCTGGGCTTCCAGCTGGGCGCGGATCCGATTCAGCAGATTCGTGTGCTTTAATTGCCAGCCAGTAGAATCAAAAGTGCCAGGAGTTACATCGTAGTTTTGAAAGTGAGCTCTGAACCACGCGCCCCATTCGCACGAATTCTCCCCAACCAACAATTTTGTCAGCCAGGTTACCCAAATATAGGGACTTGAGCGTTCTACCGGCAAAGCCCACCTGCACAAGGTTGAGGGATAGTATAACATATGCCAACCACCATTGGACTCCTCCGCCAGTCTCCTATGCTGAGTAAGGGGCAGAACCCCTTTGGAATCCCGGTTAATAAACAACCTCAGGTCGCTTGGTGTTGGGTCTCGAGAATGGCCTTGGACAGGCTATCGGAGGATGGTTTAGGGGGCGGGGAACAGCTCCATGTCGCGGCGCAGTTCTACGATACGGTCCCGAAGCAGAGTGGCTTTTTCAAACTCCAGATTGCGGGCCGCAATGTGCATCTGGGTCTCAAGGTCCTTTATGAGCCGTATGATATCCTCCCGGCTGCTAGGGGTAGGTATGTGGTACTGAGAGCGTGTCTCGGCAACCCCCTTCACCCTCTCGGTGATATCGCGTATGGCCTTCTTTATGCCCTTGGGAGTGATGCTGTGGGCTTGGTTGTAGTCCAGTTGAATGCTGCGACGGCGCTGGGTCTCGTCAATAGCGGCCTGCATGGAACCGGTGATGGAGTCGGCATACATGATTACATGTCCCTCTACATGGCGGGCTGCCCGTCCCATTATCTGAATAAGGGAGTCCCTTGAGCGCAGGTAACCCTCCTTATCGGCGTCTAGGATGGCCACTAGGCTCACCTCTGGAAGGTCAAGCCCCTCCCGCAGCAGGTTGATGCCGACTACCACATCATAGACCCCCAAGCGTAGGTCACGGAGAATTTCCACCCTCTCGAGAGTATCAATCTCAGAATGGAGGTAATGAGTCCGCACGCCAATTTCCTTGAGATAATCGGCCAGTTCCTCCGACATGCGCTTTGTAAGGGTGGTTACCAGTACCCGTTCCTCTCTGTCCACCCGCTGCCTTATCTGGTCTATGAGGTCGTCTATCTGTGACAGGGTTGATTTCACTTCCACGGTGGGCTCCAGTAGCCCAGTGGGGCGTATCAGTTGTTCTACCACCTGTCGGCTGTGCTGCTGCTCGTAGGGGCCTGGGGTTGCCGAAGCGAAGACCACCCGGTGCACTTTCTCCCAGAACTCGTCGAAGCTCAGGGGCCGATTATCTATAGCTGATGGCAGACGGAAACCGTAGTCTACAAGCGTCTGCTTACGGCTGAGGTCGCCGCGGTACATGCCCCTAACCTGGGGCAGTGTGATGTGTGATTCATCTATGAACATCAGGAAATCCTCTGGGAAGTAGCTCAGCAGCGTCCAGGGAGGGCTGCCGGGATTGCGGCGGGCCAGGTGCCGGGAATAATTCTCCACCCCTCCGCAATACCCTGTTTCCCTGAGCATCTCCATGTCGTACTGGGTACGGGACTCCAGCCGCTGGGCTTCCACCAGTTTGTCCTGACGATGTAGCTCCGCCAGCTGTTCCGCTAGCTCAGCCTCAATATCATGTAGCGCCAGCTCCAAGCGCTCTGGCGAGGTGACGAAGTGTTTGCCGGGGTATATGTCTATAGTCTCCTTGACATCCAACAGTTCACCGGTTAGGGGGTCAACGCTGACAATGCGCTCAATCTCATCGCCCCAGAACTCCACCCGAACAGCCGTCTCATCGTATACGGGGAAGATTTCCACCGTGTCACCTCGTACTCGGAATTTGCCTCGTGCGAAGCCGATATCGTTGCGCTCGTATTGCAGGCCTACTAGTTGTCGCAGCAACCCCTGGCGGCTGTACTTTTGACCCTGAGTGAGGTTTAAAACAAAACCGTAGTAGTCCTCTGGAGAGCCAAGACCGTATATGCAGGACACCGAGGCCACTATGATGACATCCCGACGCTGAAACAAGGAACGGGTTGCCGAATGGCGCAGCCGGTCTATCTCATCATTGATATCCGCATCCTTCTCAATGTAGAGGTCGCGTTGTGGCACGTAGGCCTCGGGCTGATAGTAGTCATAGTAGGAGACGAAGTATTCCACGGCGTTATGGGGAAAGAACTCCCGGAACTCAGTGGATAGCTGGGCGGCCAGGGTCTTGTTGTGGCACAGCACCAGTGTGGGCCGCTGCAGCCTTTCAATGAGGTTGGCCATAGTGAATGTCTTTCCTGAACCGGTGACACCCAGCAGCGTCTGGGGGTGCAGATTGTCTTTAACACCTTTGGCGAGGGCGTCTACCGCCTGGGGTTGGTCCCCTGTCATGCCGAAATCAGAGACTATCTGTAAATCAGGCATGGGATAGTCTTTGCCTCAGTCCCTTCTCTTTGGGGGCGCCCACAAATTCCGGCTTGTCATCGATAAGAATGCACGGTGAGTTAATAAGCTGGTACTTGATCACCCTCTCCGGTTGCACCATTATGTCTACTTACTCGATAGACGGGTTGGGATAGTCATCTCGTATCTTCTCAAGCAGCGCCACAGCCTGAGCATACTTGGAACAAGCAGTGCTCTTGAGTGCTTTGAGTTGGGTCATGGTGCACCTCTTGGAACCGGACCGCTTTCGTAAACGCCCGCATATGGGGTGGGCCAGAAATACCGCTGTCAGTAGGAGCCGCGGCGCATAGGAACTCCAAAAGTTAACCGCGCCGGACTCGCTATTTGCCACTACTGGAGTAGGAGCAATAACCATTACTACGGGCTACCAAAGACTATTTCGCCTCACCCTGTCAACTTATATAATCATACCATAGGGGGCTCAGGGCTATAACGCCCACCGCCAGCCACGGGGCAGAAGGCTCGAACAAAGAGAGTGGATGTAGATGGGACTCCGCCAGCGGCGTAGAGGCCAGCGAGTCGGAAGCGACCAGAGTGGGGGTAGACGCCACCCACAGCAGTCTTGCAAAGGTAAGGGGCGTCAGCACAAAAGCCAGAAGGTCCGTCAGTTGTGGTGTTTGGCTCACCACAACTGCAAAGCATATCTGTGGCCGTTCAAGGCTCTTGACCGCTCCCAAGATATCCAGACAGGCGCGTCTGGGTCCCCTTCGCCCTATGAAACAGTGGCCACCCACAGTTGCGTAAGCTACGGATGGCCACTATCGCCGTTATGCTACTGCCGGGGTAGCGCTCACTACTCCTCGGACGGGGCTTTTTGGGCAACCGTTTCAGCCTCAGACACATCTTCCTCAGCTACTACTACTTCTTCCACAGCCACCCTCGGGGTCTCAACGCGCACTATTATGTCATCCGGGTCATGGTTGACGGAAACATCGGAACCGAGGTCAATGTCCTTTATAAGAATGGCCTGTCCCGGCTCCGATAGAGAGCTGATATCTAATTCCAGGCCGGGTGGAATGCTGCCAGGGAGGCATTTCACCGAAAGCTGGTGCAACATGTGATCTACGATGAGGCGCTTGGCCACAGGCTCTCCGACCACAGTTACCGGCACCTCCACCGTAATCTCCTCGGTCATAGTCACCTGGAAAAAGTCCACATGGAGAAGCTGGTCGTTGATAGGGTTCCTCTGGACCTCTCGCACCAGCACCTTTACCGGGGTACGGGTCTTGTCTACGGTGAGGTCCACCAAGTGGCTGGTGCCGGCCTGGGAGAACAGCTTCTCCAGGGTCACCGTCTCCACCTGGAGGGAGCGGGAATCCACGCCATGGCCATAGAGGTGCACCGGTGTAACCCCCTGCGCTCTGAGCAGCTTAACCTGCTTGCCTACCAAGTCTCTGCTGGTAGCCGTTATCTTCAGTCCTTCCACGCTATCTCCTTCCCAATGTTCTACAATAAAAGCGGGTGGCCGCCCGCTGCTGCTATCCCAGCCGCACCTGGCCGGAGCCGAATACTATCCATTTGTAGGTGGTAAGCTCACGAAGCCCCATAGGGCCTCTGGCATGAAGCTTCCCGGTTGATATACCTACCTCCGCCCCAAGGCCAAACTGCCCGCCATCGGTGAAACGGGTGGAGGCGTTGATATAGACACAGGCGGCATCCACCTCCCGTTGAAAGCGGGTAGCCGCAGAGTAGTCCTCGGTGATAATGGCTTCCGAGTGTCCCGACCCGTACTTGCGGATGTGCTCCAGGGCGTCATCCAGGGAGTCCACCACCCTGACGGCGGCCACCAGGGACAGGAACTCCTTGCCCCAGTCCTCCTGGGCAGCTGGAGTTAAGTTTCGATAGATAGGGCGCAGCAACTCCATGACCCGCTCATCGGCGCGCACCTCCACCCCTGCACCCTCCAGCTCTGGGGCCAGTGCCTGTAGGAATGCTGGGGCGGCTTCCCGGTGCACCAGCACCGTATCCAGTGCGTTGCACACCGTGGGCCGCTGAACTTTGGCGTTGTAGACTATTCTCACCGCCATGTCCAGATCGGCGTTCCTGTCCACATAGGTGTGGCACACGCCTATGCCGCCAGCGACCACCGGCATGGCCGCTTCCTCCAACACTAGGCGGATAAGCCCCGCCCCGCCCCGGGGGATGAACAGGTCAATGAATTGGCGCATCTTGAGCATATGCCCCACAAGGCTGCGGTCCGTATTGTCCACGAACTGGACGGCTCCATCAGGCAGCCCCGCCTCCCGGCAGGCATCTGCTACCATCGCTACCAGCGCCCTGTTGGAGTGTATGGCTTCTCTACCTCCTCTCAGGATAACGGCATTGCCCGATTTAATGCAGAGTGAGGAGATATCTATGGTGACATTCGGCCGGCTTTCGTATATTGTGCCGATGAGGCCAATGGGCACGCGCTGGCGACCAAGCAGGAGGCCGTTAGGCATGGTGCGCATATCAAATACCTCGCCCACCGGATCCGGCAGAGAGGCCAGGGTACGCACATCGGCAGCCATCCCTTCCAGACGTCTAGAGTTCAAAAGGAGCCGGTCAAGCATGGCTTCATCAATGTCCGAAGCCCGTGCAGCCTCCATGTCAAGGCTGTTAGCGTCACCGATCTCTTTTATGTGATTGATGAGGCCATCGGCAATCAGGCCCAGTGCCCGGTTTTTGGCGTCGGTGGAGGCAAAGGCCATATCCCGGGCTGCGTTTTTGGCTGCCCTCCCCTGGGTCTCCAGTTGTCCTATGGCTGAAGAGTCCACTTCGGCCAATTTCCCTCCTACAAAAGCACCATGTTGTTGCGGTGTATTACCTCAGAGCCATACTCATGGCCCAAAGTCAGTGATATTTTTTCAGAATGGACTCCTTGGATAAGAGAAAGTTCGTGAGAGCTGTAGTTCGTGATGCCGCAGGCGATTTGCTTCCCCTTCCAATTATTGATACATACCACCTCGCCGCGCTGGAAATCGCCCTCCACTCCTTTAACGCCCACGGGGAGAAGGCTTTTGTTGTCCTGCGCCAGGGCATGGGCGGCGCCGTCATCCACCCGCAGGCTGCCCTTAACGCGACTGGAGAGCAGCCAGCGGCGGCGTCCCTCAACACGAGAGGCTGTCGGCACGAACCTTGTGCCGACAGAGTCACCGGCTGCCAATCGCGAAATCACGCCGTGCCCCCGGCCATCGGCCACCACTACGGCGACTCCGGCGGCCGTAGCCAGTTTAGCCGCCTGGACCTTGGTTGCCATTCCTCCGATACCGCTACCTGCCGAGCCCAGGGCCATGGCCTCAATCTCCTCATCTATGTGCTCCACTGTGTCTATAAGGCACGCCTGTGGGTCTAAATGCGGGTCAGCAGTACATAGGCCGGAGGTATCGGTAAGGATAGCCAGAAGCTCGGCGTCCACCAGGTTAGCCACCATGGCGGAGAGATTGTCATTGTCCCCAAAAGTGGCCCCTTCTAACTCATCCACCGCCACCACATCATTCTCATTGACTATGGGCACCACGCGGAGCTCCAAAAGAGCGAGGATGGTGTTGCGGGCGTTAAGATAGCTGGCCCGGTGGGCGAGGTCAGTGCGGGTAAGCAGCGCCTGTGCCACCGTAACGCCGTGCCAAGAGAATAGCTGCTCATAGGCATTCATAAGCCGGCTCTGGCCAACCGCTGCCAAAACTTGTTTGAAGGAGGTATCCTTGCGTCCCGTGTCCGTATCCAGCCATTGCCGTCCAGCGGCTACGGCCCCCGATGACACTATAATAACCTCCCGGCCCTGGGCGTGGAGTGCGGCCACCTGCCCCACCAGGCTAGACATTACGGTGAGATCCAGCCTCTCAGAACACCCGGTGAGCAGGCTGGTGCCCAGTTTGACTACCAGGCGTTGAGCTTCCATAACACCCAAATTATAGCAACTGTATGCGCTATAGCCAAGGACAAGGTTTGAGGCGCAGGGGTAAGCCCGCCACCAGGAGGTAAACCTCGTCAGCTTCCTCGGCCAGCCATTGGTTGGCAAGCCCCAGTATGTCGCGGTAGGCACGGCCCGCAGGGTAGGGGGGCACTAGGCCTAACCCCACCTCGTTGGAGACCACGACGAACCGGGCGGATAAACAACTTGCGGTCCTGACCATGTCGTCGACTTCCACCCTTGCCTGATCCTCTATATTCTCTGCGGGCACTCCCCCCTCCCCACCCAGGTTGGAGAGGAGCACAGTAACACAGTCCACAATCACCGTCTGGGCGTCCCCGATATCCCGTGTTATGGCGGCACCGACCCCGATAGGGGCCTCTAGGGTGCGCCAGTGGATGGGGCGGCTCCGCCGGTGAAGCTCAATACGCCGCCGCATCTCCTCGTCACCGGGATTGGCAGTGGCCACAAATAGCACCCGCTCCCCCCCCTCTTCAGCCAGTTTCTGGGCGAATCGGCTCTTGCCACTCCGAGCGCCGCCAAGAACCAGAGTTAGGCTCATCCCTTCGGCCTGCTCAGGCCACACACCTCGTAGAGCAGTGACATATCCAGGCTCTCTCGCACCACGGCGGCCAACCGCCGGTAGTTCTCCTCATTTGCGGGGATGTCGGACTGGGGTTCTGGGGGCAGCCCTTTACGGCGACGTAGCTCTTGGATAAGGGCGTGGCGGAAGCCTGGTTGGTCAAAGATGCCGTGGAGATAAGTGCCCATCACCTTCCCCCTGGCATCCACAGCACCGTCGGGGTGGAATCCTTGCCTTTCTCCGTGGCGGCGCACTTGGAGGGCTGGTGGGGCCTCGTCAGTGGTGTGGCCCATATGGATTTCATAGCCCTCGACCACATACCCCTTTAGTCTGCCCCACAGGCCCCGTGAGGCCACTAATTCTCCCTTTGCTTGATGGGTGGACTTGGCAGTCTCAAAGACCGTCCTTACGGACAGCAATCCGAGCCCTGGGCATGAGCTACCCTTCTGCGACTCCACGCCATGGGGGTCAGCCAGGTCTTGCCCCAGCATCTGAAATCCGCCGCAGATACCTAGCACAGGGGTGCCTTCCCGCCGAGCGGCCTTGGTGATGGCTCCAGCTAGACCGTTTTCTCTCAGGTGCAGGAGGTCTGCAACGGTGCTCTTGGTGCCCGGCAGGATGATAAGATCCGGGGTGCCTAGCTCGGAACTGCGGCCGACATAGCGTAGCCTCACCCCAGCCTCCTGCTGTAGCGGCTCGAAGTCGGTGGAGTTGGAGATACGGGGCAGGTGGATAACAGCAATGTCCACTTGCCCATGGCCGGATATATGGTGGATGGAGTCCTCTTCATTAATCATTATGTCATGCATATACGGCACTACCCCCAGCACGGGACGGCGGGTAAGCCCTTCCAGCGTATCCACGCCCGGTTTGAGAATTGCGATATCCCCCCTGAACTTGTTGATGATAAGGCCCTTTACCAGGCGTCGCTCTGGTGCTTCTATTAGCTTTAAAGTGCCGAAGAGGGATGCGAATACGCCGCCCTTGTCAATATCGCCCACCAGCAGAACCGGTGCCCGGGCATGGGTGGCCACCCGCATGTTCACTATCTCAAAGCGGCGGAGGTTTATCTCCGCCGAGCTGCCCGCCCCCTCTATGACCACCACATCGTATGAGGACATTAGGGAATCCAGGCACCAGGCCACCGTGCTCCATAGGGTGGGGGTGTGCCTGTAGTAGTCCGCTGCGCTGAGTGTCTTCCAGGGGCGTCCCATCACCACCACCTGGGAGCGGGCGTCCCGCTCCGGCTTGATAAGCACGGGGTTCATGGCAACTTGCGGCTCCACTCCTGCCGCCTGTGCCTGGACCACCTGTGCTCGTCCCATCTCACCACCATCACGGGTGACAAATGAGTTAAGGGACATGTTTTGGCTCTTGAAGGGGGCAACCCGTAGGCCGTCCTCGTGCAGGATGCGGCACAGGGCAGCGGCCAGGATGCTCTTACCCACCCCAGAGCCGGTGCCCTGCACCATAATGGCTTTATTGCCGCGAAAGACAGCCTTCCTCACGGTGCCTCCTCTTCGTTCAGGGAGTTCAGGTGGCTGATATCGTTGAGGAGCAGCAGGCACGCCGGAGAACGCCCGTTATCGATAATACTCAAAGAGGCCGGAGCCAACTGCAGGTCCCACCACTTGCGCCTGCCCCAGGTCATCAGGGTGCATATGCCCGCTCTCAAAGAGCCGCCGTGGGCCACCACGAGTACGGTGCCGTCGCAGTGACGGCGGCGGAGCTTCTGGAAACAAACTGAGGTGCGATCCAGGACCCCGGCCACGCTCTCGCCGCCGGGGAAGGACAACCCGGACCAACGGGCCAACCAGCGGCGTGCTAGGGTAGGGTAGTGTTGCTGTACATAGGCGAAGCTATAACCATTGATTTCCCCGAAGCTACACTCCCGCAGCTCCGCGCATTGCTCAACAGGCAGGCCGGGGGCTATTATCCTGACAGTTTCCATTGCCCGTCTCAGGTCGCTGGCATACACGGCGTCAAAGACCTCACCCCGCAGCCGGTGCTGGAGCTTCTCCGCCTGACGCATTCCCATAGGGGTAAGCGGAGTGTCCAATTGGCCCTGGATACGCCCGGTGCGGGTCCACTCTGTCTCGCCGTGCCGCACCAGCAGAAAGCGGGTCACAGCCAGGGCTCCCAGAAGCCGAGCAGTTGGAACAGCAGCAACACGGCCACTTCCGCCATCTCGTTAATGGTGCCAAAGCTGTCACCCGTCAGGCCACCTTGGCGACGGTTTAGAAAGCCCCCAACAAGCAGGACAAGGGCTGCGGCCGCTGCCATCAGGCCCAGCCCGGCAAAGCCACAAAGCACAACAGCGATAATTCCGGTCAGGGACGTGGTGACGGCCAGCCAGGGCCAGGTAGCTCTCTGCTTGAAGGCGAGTCCGCTCCCCTTATGCCGAGCATAGGGGAAGGCTTTTATAGCGACCACCATGCCCCACCGCGACAGCGCGGGGAACGTGAGGAGGGCTATGCTCCGCTCGCCATTGCCTAGGGAGGCGAGGGCGAACACCTTGAGGGCCAGAGCGGAGAACAGGCCGATGGCCCCAAAAGTGCCCAGATTTGTATCCTTCATTATGTCAAGTCTTTGGTTCGGGGTGTGGCCACCACCGATAGCGTCACAGGTATCGGCCAGTCCGTCCAGGTGCAGGCCACCGGTTAGCAGGGCCAGAGCCACCACCACCATGGTGCTGGTCAACAGCGGTGAAAAAGCGGCGTTGAGGAGCCAGTCTATACCCATGAGGATACCCCCCAGACCCAGCCCTACCGCGGGAAACCACATCAATGCGCGGTGCATCTGTGTGTGGGCACGTCCCCAATACGGAACGGGTAGAGAGGTGAGGAAGCAAATGGCAGCCATCAACCCCACTGGTTATCCATCCGAGGTCGATACCCCTGCGCTGGCAAATGTAGCCATCTCCCGGAGCAATCGCACTGAGGCCTCGGCCATAATCATGGCCAGGGCCGCCCCGGTACCCTCACCCAGCCGCAGGTTCAGGTTCAGAATAGGTTTCAGTCCCATGTGACGCAGTAGTGCCCGGTGACCGGACTCTGTGGAGCGGTGTGCGGAAATGAAGTAGTCCTTCACTCCGGGACACAACCCGGCGGCTACCAGGGCGGCTGATGAGGAGATGAAGCCGTCCACCACCACCGGCACTCCGTTAGCCGCCGCACCCAACATCGCCCCTGCCAGCCCGCCGATTTCAAACCCACCCACCTTGGCCAGCACATCCAGTGCATCCGAAGGATCGGGCTGATTAACCTTCAGTGCCCACTCTACCACCGCCCGCTTGTGCGCCAGTTGTCGCCCGTGGACACCCGTGCCGCGGCCCACAGCGCGGGCCAGCGGGACGTCGGCCAAGACTGCTGTGATGGCGCTGCTGGGGGTAGTGTTGGCAATGCCCATATCACCACCCGCCACAAGATCAAGGCCCCGGGATGCCTCTGCCTCCACTATCTCTATGCCGACCTCCAGCGCTGCAACTGCCTGCTCGCGGGCCATAGCAGGACCCTGTACCATGTTGGCGGTACCAGGACCGATACGTCTGCTCAGCAGCCTAGGGTGTGATGGCAGTTCGGCCTTCACACCCATATCCACCACCACCACCCCGGCCCCGGCCAGCCGGGCCAACACATTTATACCCGCACCGCCACCCAAAAAGTTGAGCACCATCTGAGCGGTGACCTCCTGGGGATACAGGCTCACCCCCTCAGCGGCCACCCCGTGATCCCCTGCCATCACTAAGACCGTCTTGCGCTCCACAGATGGCATAGCTTTGGATTGAACACCAGCCAGCTTTATTGACAGCTCTTCAAGGCGCCCCAGGCTGCCCTGTGGCTTGGTAAGTTTATCCTGATGGGCGCGGGCCTGGGCCATGGCGCTTTTGTCCAGAGGCCTGACCTGCTTGATTATCTGGTCTAACCGCGACATCTTCCTCCTCTTTATGATTGCGGTAGCCGCCCTCGATGAGCGACAATAAAAAAAGGTGTGAAATGCCGGGAAATCGCGCCTGCAGAAAGCGGGCCATCTCCTGCCGCGACCCCTTTCGTGGGTCTACCATTACACCGACGACAGTGCCGCTGTGGGCCACGCACACCCCTACCGCACCGGCCTCTCTGGAAACCGCAACCACTCTTTCCAGGTTTTCCTTGTGGAGCACCGCTTGGTGGCTCAAAGCACTGAGGGTGGCACCCTCCCCGATTAGGGTCACATCTCCCTGGCGGATGCCGGCTTCAACCAAAGCAGCCGCCTCCGCGGTGTGGTGTTCCAGCGAGCGCAGAAGGGTTGAACGGTCGGCCTGATTGAACTCTACCGTATCCACCCGCCCACCGAAGTCCAGGGCCACTATATCCAGTGGGGGTGGGGCCCCGAGGGGTTTCAACAAGCGGCCCTCCCTGTGGTCAAAGAGCACAACTCCGGGGAACATGGTGCCATCGCTGGGCTCAATGCTCAGGGCGATACGGGCCATATCCTCTGGTGCGGCGGTGTCCCCGGTTGCCAGCCCTGCGGCGGCCACCGCCCCCAAGATATCGGCCGTGCTGGAAGCCATCCCCTTGCTCCGCGGGATGGGTGAACCTATTCGGAGTCTCCCCCCCAATCCACAGTTTCCATTACGGGAAAGGGCGGCCTGAAGGGCATCAACCGCTTTGGGACATTCCGGCGGCCCTGAAACGCTGCCGCCAGGTAAGAGCTCTACCGTCACTCGAGAGAACAGATCCACGGGGCATGAGATGTGGAAAGGGATGCCGTCTATGGTGCCCTGCACCAACTCCCCGCAACTCCCTGGGGCTAGGACGGTGGCCTCAGGCACGGCTGATTCCCATAACTTGTGCCAGGGCTTTGATAAAACGTCTGCAATCTACCTCAGGGCGAGGTCCCAGCCGAATGTGGCCTGGCAGGCCGAAGGAGGTGCAGTCCCGAACCAGGATGCCCTGCTGGAGCAGTGAATGGCGCACTCCATCGGCATCCCCCACATTCACCATGATGAACGGCGCGGGGGAAGGGACAGGGTTCAGTCCCATCCCCGAGAGCCCGGCGGCCAGCCTATTTCGGATCTCTCTGATTTTCCGCATGGAGTTCTTTAAAAACCTATCTTGCACTAGGGCGGTCTCCCCGGCGGCAAGGGCGGCGGTATTGACATTCCAGGGAGGACAGACCCGGCGTAGCACGGCCGTGACTGGGGCCGAGGCCACAGTGTAACCAAGGCGCAGCCCAGCTAGGGAATAGTCCTTGGTCATGGAGCGCAGCAGCACCAAGTTGGGGTATCGTACAAGTCTAGGAGATGGCCAAGCTGCCTCCACGAAGGAGATGAAAGCCTCGTCCAGTACCACTAGGCAGCAGGGGTCGGCATCCAGCACCGTCTCTATTGCTCTCTCATCTAGGTAGCTCCCGGCAGGGTTCGCCGGATTGCCCAGAAACAGGATGCTTGGCTGTTCTCGCTTCACCATGTCCACTAACGCAGTGACATCCGGCAAGAAACCGGCCTCTTCGCGCCCCCATGGTTTGAGTACCTTGGCACCAGCCAGGCGGCAGGCTACCTCGTATTCCCCGAATGCGGGCTGAGGTATAATCGCCGTATCGCCGGGGCCTGTGTAGCACTGGGCCACCAGTCGGATAAGCTCCGTGGCCCCATTGCCAGCCAGCAGGTTATCAGCGTTAACTCCAAGCCGGGCGGCCAGCAGGCGGCGCAGG
>JASLXN010000012.1:14391-18230 GCA_030740315.1 Dehalococcoidia bacterium
CTGTAGCCTCGGCATCTGGGTATCGCTCAACAGCGGCAGCAGCCACCGCCTCCCGTACTCCGGGGGGTGGCCCGAAGGTGTTAATATTCACACTGAAGTCCACCACATCCTGAGGTGAAAGCCCAAGAGTCTCCATCTCGGCGGCAAGCGGGCCTCCGTGTGGGGCGGGCATGGTATCAGCTATCCACGGTTTAGGACCCAAAGACAAGGCTCACCCCTATAACGGCCACCGAAAGCAGCAGCCACAGTATGGCGGTTGTCCGCACCAGTCCGACGGCTTTAAATACAGTATCGGGGGAAAGAGGATTATGGTTGTCACCCAAGACATATTGGCCTGGTTTCTCCAGCCGGACTCTCAGGGCGCCGGCTACAGCGGCCATGGGCCAGCCCGCGTTGGGGCTGGCGGTCAGGGCGCGATCCCTTCGCAGCACACGCAGTGCACCCCGGGCCGAGCCTCCGCTAAGGGGCGCGGCGATGGCCAAGAGCAGGGCCGAGATACGGGCGGGCACCAAGTTCAACAAATCGTCCAGCCGAGCGGTGCTTTTCCCCATGTATTCATAACGGCCTCGGTACCCCCACATGGCGTCCAGGGTATTCACCACTCGGTAGGCCATGGCTCCCGGGACCCCCAGTAGCAGGAAGAACAGCAGAGGCGATACGAAACTATCGGCTGCATTCTCGGCCACCGACTCTATAGCAGCCGAGGCTACCATGGTAGTAGACATCCCTGCGGTATCCCGACTTACCAGCGCAGGTAGCCCTTGGCGGGCCTCCTCCAGTTCCCCCCGCCGTAGCTTTCCTCCTATTTGCAAAGCTTCGGCTAGGAGACCTTTCAAAGAGAAAGTGCTGTTGAGGATAAGGGCACCGGCCACGATGTATATAGCAGTGTTCCATGGTCGTAGCCAGTACAGCAGTATATAGGTTGAAGCGGCGAACAGCACCATAATCAGCACTGTTGCCAGCGCTCCATACAGGAAGGGCGCGGCCCGTCCCCCGCGTGGTGCCAGCACCTCGAGGGCGGCGGCTACTTTACCCATGCCCACCACCGGGTGCAGGAAGCGAGGCGGCTCCCCTATGGTCCAGTCCAACCATACAGCCAGTATCAGCATTGCGGCCTCGGTCAATATCCGGTTCCCCCCAGCGTCCGTTGTATTACCCTCCTGCGCAGTTATACAAAAGGCCCCCTCGCCCGGGCGAGGGGGCCTTGCGAATCCAAAGCCCCGACCCCCCCCCGCGGAGGTATCGGTGGACAAGGACAGTGTTGGGCGTTCTGACTCCCCCGGACTGGCCGGGGTCACAGCGGCGGGGCCGTTCCGGAATTTCACCAGCTTGCGCTCCCTCTAGTCCCGGGCTCACGCCCGGACACCACTGCCTGGTCTCATTCAGTTGTGGCCAGATTATACCGCCGCCTGCCGTTAAAAAGCAATCGACACTTTTCCGTATATATTTCTTTGCCCAGGTGAGTTGCTGGTGGGAACGAGTCCTTTCGTAGCCGTTCTCTGTCTGTGCTACAATTTGTCTGAACCGCATGGAAACAGCCACTGACCTATCTCTCCTCTTTACTTTACTCGAAGAGATGCCGGAGTACCGGGAACTTAAGGAGAAGCTCCACTCTGGAGGCAGCGTTGTGGCCGGGGTGGTGGACGATGTCAGGCCGTTCTTGCTGGCTGCCCTCCACCAGGGCCTGAAGCGCACTTTGCTGGTGGTGACACCGCGCCCCGACTCGGCCAGGGCTATGCACGACAGCCTTGCCGCTTGGATAGCCCCAAGTTCCGAGCTTTTCCTGTTGCCCGAACCAGATGTGCTACCCTATGAGCGGCTTCCCATCGACCCTTTCACCGGTGGGGAGAGGCTAAGGGCCTTCCGGGCGTTGCAAATGGCCCGTGAAGGGAACGGTGCTCCGATAGTAGTCGCCTCGGCATGGGCAAGCGCCGCTCTTACTACGTCCTATGACCGCTTCTGTAAGACCTGCTTCCCTCTAAACAAGGGCATGAAGTTGGACCTGCCTCGTATGCTGGAGGAGTGGTTCCGAGCGGGGTACGAGATGGAAGAGGTGGTGGAGGTACCAGGCACCGTCAGCCGACGTGGCGGCATTGTAGATGTGTTCCCTCCCTCCTCCCCGCACCCTTTCCGCTTGGAGCTTGCTGGCAATCACATAGAGAGCTTGCGCCAGTTTAACCCCACCACCCAGCGTTCCTTGGGGGAGATGGCGGAGGCACAGATTACCCCAGCTAGAGAGATGTTGCTGCCGGAGGGAGACTTTTCTTGGCTGGACCTCTCCTCTCTGAATGATGAGGCATGTGCCCGTTTCTCCGATGATCTATCACAGCTAAATGATGGGACCTGGTTCCCGGGGGCTGAGTTCTACGCCCCGCTCCTAGAGACAGGGAGTCTAGCCGGTTACTTGCCTCCCTCTACATTGATAGTGTGGGACGGTGTCACCGATATTCAGGCCGCCATGATGGAGCTACACCAAGAGGCCCAAGAGATGCGCCGGGAGATGGAAGAGAAACGGGAGTTGCCACCGAACTTCCCCCTGCCTTACTTGCTCTGGGACCAGGTCGACAAAGGGGTATGGGCTGATTTCCACAGCCTCTGCTTGGAGCGGTGGCAAGAGGCCGAGCGCCTACCCTTCGCCGGTCTGCCCCGCTTCGGCGGCCACTGGCCCCTGCTGGTCAAGGATCTCCGCCGCAGACTGAGGGAAGGGCAGCGGGTGGTGCTGGTGTCTCACCAGGCGGCCCGCCTATCAGAACTGCTGTGGGAACAGGAAATCCCAGCCACTCCGTCCACACTGGATACACCACCACAAGCGGGTGCTGTCAAGCTCCTTAACGGGCTGCTTACCTCGGGCTGGCGCATGGAGTCCCCCGAAGTAGCGCTGTTTACCGATGCCGAAATTTTCGGTTTCGTGAAAGAGCGCCGCCTGACAGTAAAGCGCCCGGTGCGCCGCCAGCCTTTCCTCTCCCAGTTCCGATTGGGGGACTTTGTGGTCCATATTGAACACGGGGTTGCCAAGTTTGCAGGAACAACCCGTATGGAGCGAGAGGGAGAGGAGAAGGAGTACCTGGTGCTAGAGTATGCACAGAGTGACCGGCTCTTCGTCCCCGCAGACCAGGTAGACCGTGTAAGCCGTTACTTCGGCCCTCGGGGAGGGCCCCCCACCGTATCACGCCTGGGCACACAGGAGTGGAAACGCACCCGTGAGAGGGTGAAGAAAGCCACAGAAGAGGTGGCCAGAGAGTTGTTGGACCTCTATGCGGCTCGTCAGGTATCTGAGGGGGTCGCCTTCTCCCCCGATACCCCTTGGCAGCAAGAAATGGAGGCCGCCTTCCCATACGTAGAGACTTCGGACCAAGCCGAGGCCGCACATCAGGTGAAGGCGGATATGGAACGCCTACAGCCCATGGACCGCCTGGTGTGCGGCGATGTTGGCTATGGCAAAACGGAGGTGGCTATTCGGGCCGCCTTCAAAGCGGTCATGGATGGCCGTCAGGTCGCCATCCTCGTGCCCACCACCGTGCTCGCCCAGCAGCACTACTCCACTTTCGGCCAGCGCCTAGCCCCCTTTCCGACCCGTGTAGAGGTGCTGAGCCGCTTTCGCTCCCACCAAGAGCAGTCAGAGGTACTCCGAGGACTCAGGGATGGCACGGTGGACATCTGCATAGGCACCCACCGCCTGCTGCAGAAAGATGTGGTCTTCAAGGACCTGGGGCTGGTTATAGTGGACGAGGAGCAGCGGTTTGGCGTAAAGCACAAGGAGAGTCTAAAACAGATGCGCAAGGAAGTGGATGTGCTTACCCTGTCTGCCACCCCCATCCCTCGTACTCTCTATATGTCGC
>JASLXN010000130.1 GCA_030740315.1 Dehalococcoidia bacterium
AATTGAAAGTCTGCCCCGTCTGCGTATACTGGCCAGCGTGGGCATAGGCTACGAGAGCATAGACCTTGATGCCGCCTCCGAGCACGGTATTGTGGTCACGACCGTCCCCGACTACTGCTGGGAAGAGGTCTCTGATCATGCTCTGACCCTGATAATGGCCCTGGGCCGTAAGATATTTCCGGTTCATAGCGCCGTTCTAATGGGGGGGTGGGGCACCACTCCAGATGTTCGAGGGGGCCTCCTGCCTCCGATGTTCCGTTTCCGGGGGCAGACCCTGGGCATCATCGGTTTCGGCAGCATCGGCCGCACCCTGGCCCTTAAAGCACAGGGCATGGGCTTGAATGTACTAGGCTATGACCCCTTTGCCTCGCGGGAGGTCATGCTAATGTTCGGGGTGAGTAAAGCCGGTATGGAAGAGGTTCTAAAACAGTCGGACTATGTTTCGCTGCACGCCGCCCTCACTCCCGAGAACCATCACCTGCTGCGCCGGGAGCATTTCCAGATGATGAAGCCCACGGCTTATCTGGTTAACACCGCCCGGGGCCCTTTGCTGGATGAGGCCGCTTTGATTGAGGCCTTGCGGAGCAAGGAGATAGCGGGGGCGGGGCTGGATGTCATGGACCAAGAGCCTCCTGAGAAAGACAACCCCCTGCTGAGTATGGATAATGTTATCCTTACCGGACACAGCGCCCAATTTTCAGATGAGTCAGAGTTAGAGTTGTGGCGCAAGCCACTTGAAGAGATAGCCACCTTGATGCAGGGCCGTTGGCCCCGTTATGTGGTCAACCCCCGAGTGCGTTCCAGGTACGAAGACAAGTGGGGGAAGCTCGGTAAGATTTAAGCTCCACCGGCCGGGACGGGGTTTTTCGGAATCAGCCTTCAGTATAGGAGGATGCAGTGGCCGCTAATAAGAAGCAGATAAGCATGCCCTTAGAGGGAATACGGGTGCTGGACTGGACGGCGTTCCAACAAGGCCCCATAGCCGCATGCCTCTTGGCAGATATGGGGGCGGATGTTATAAAGATTGAAGAGCCCCGTGGCGAGCCGGCACGCGGGTTGATACAGGCGTATGGCATCAAGATGCCCATGAACTTCTACTACCAGAACCAGAACAGGGGTAAGAGGGGCATGGTAATCAACCTGCAGACCACTAAAGGTAAAGATGTGCTCTACCGGCTGGTCGAGAAGTCGGATGTATTTGTCACCAACTACCGGGAGAGCATCTGCAGACGGCTGCAAGTGGACAGTGAAACCCTGACCAAGCGCAACCCGCAGCTCATTTACGCCTATAGCTCCGGCTATGGCCCTCTGGGCCCTGATGCCGACTTGGCCAGTGCTGATTTCGCCGGCCAGGCCCGCGGAGGGCTGTGGAGCGTATCCCGGGCCAGAGACATGAGTTGGGCTCCAGTGGGTGCCGGCCAAGCCGATGAGATGGGGGGTGTTATTACCGCCTACGGCATCATCTTGGCGTTGTTGGCTAGGGAGCGTTCTGGAATAGGCCAGCGGGTGGACGGCTCGCTGCTGGGAGGCCAGATGGAGTTGGGGAGGCTATCCTTCCAGCAGCAGCTCATGGGACTGCCTCCTGCGCCGTCATCCATCGCCATGCTGCGTAGCCCGTTGTACAACCTGTATGAGTGTCAGGACGGTAAATGGATATGCTTCGCTGTCCTCCAGGCCGATAGGTACTGGCCCAAATTCTGCGAGGCCCTGGGTATCTCGGAGATGGAGAAGGACCCTCGGTTTGAGAACGCTACTGTTAGGGGCGAGAACTTGGATGAACTTATGCCCACACTCCAGCAGCGGTTTCAGACCAGGCCTCGCAACAACTGGGTGACGGCCTTTCACCAGGCCGGAGTGGAGCAGGTGGCTCCCGTCCAGGATTATGCCGACCTAGCCGATGACCCCCAGATGATTGCCAACGACTATGTGGTGACCGTAGAAGACCCCGTGCACGGGAAAGTGCGGGTGCCGGGTATCCCCGTCAAGCTCTCCAAGACCCCGGGGAAGGTGACCAAGCTGGCCCCGGAGCTTGGCCAGCACACCGAGGAGGTGTTACAGGAAGTGCTGGATATGTCTTGGGAGGAGATTGGACAGCTCAGGGAAGAAGAAGTATTCTAATCCGTTAAGGGCCAACCGAGCTTGGAGGGACAATAATGAGCCAGCAGGTAAAGGGACAGGAAAACGGCACCAAAACCACGGCTACCAAGGCTACCGAGACTGCCCGCAAGGTGAGGGGCCTGGTTAAGATGATGTATGGGCAGGCCCACGAGGCCAAGGGCGAGGGTAAACCCGTGGCCTACGGCATGGTGGGCAGCCAGTACGATGAAATCCTGCGAGCCATGGATATTGTGCCCATCTGGACGGAGAACTATGCGGGCCTGTGCGCCGCCAAGCGGGTGGCTCAGCGCTACCTGGTGAAGGCCGAGGCCGATGGCTATTCCAATGTCATATGCGGATACGTGCGCACAGGGCTGGGCTTTGAAGGGCTGCGCAAGGAGCTGGGAGAGGTGCCCGATGCCCCCGACGGTGGCATGGAGATGCCCAACCTAATGCTGGGTTCCAGCTACGCCTGTGACCCCCGTTTCAAGTGGTTCCAGGCCAGCGGCCATTATCATGAGACCCCTGTCTTCTCCCACGATGTCATCATGCCTCCGGTGGATGCGGATTTGGACCAGGTGAAGGACTACTATATCTCTTACTTGGCGCAGCAACTAAAGGATGTGGTGGCTTTCAGCGAGAAGACCATCGGCCGTTCTCTGGACAAGGACCGGTTGTGGGAGGTTATCCGGCTTTCCGATGAGACGGAGAAGCTGTGGTGGCAGACCTACCAGCTTCGCAAAGCTCGGCCCTGTCCCATGCCCTCTGGCGACCACTTCAACGCCTTCGTTCCCGGCTTCTTTATGAGGGGCATGCCGGAGGCCCTGGACTTCTATAAAGAGCTCTATGCTGAGGTCCAGCAGAGGGTGGAGAATAAGACGAGTGTGATACCCCACGAGAAGTTCCGCATGATGTGGGCCGGCGGCCTGCCCCCGTGGCATACCATGTGGATGTTCAACTACTTTGAGGACTTCGGAGCAGTGTTCGTAATCGATACATCGTACCGGCCGTTTGAGCCTGTGGAGGTGCCTTCCAAGATTACTGACCCCGTGGAGTACCTGGCGTGGCGGGCCTTCATGCGGGCCACTCACCGCTACGAAAAAGCCAAGCGCAACTCGGGCAATCCGGATGTGGAGCTAATCCTGGAGATGGTGAATGACTACCAAGTAGACGGGATGGTTATGCACGCCACCCGGTCTTGCCGGGCCACCACCGTAGGTCAGCTACACCTCAAGCACCTGGTGCAGCGATATGTGAAGGTGCCTGGCCTCCAGCTAATCAGCGATATCATTGACCTACGGGACTACTCCGAGGCCGACTGGAAGTCACAGATTGATTCCTTCCTGGAGACGGTGGCTTCCGCCAACCCCGGCCGCTGAAAACCGCCTTTCGGCGCTACATCAACCTCTGGCAGGGGTAGTCTGAGCGTCAGTCTTGTGTCCGTCGCCCCGCGCCACAATCCCGCGGCCGATGACATTGCGCATCATCTGGGAGGTGCCACCGCCGATCGTGAACATGCGGGCATCGCGCACCATGCGTTCCAGAGGCAGGTCACGGCTGTAGCCGTATCCCCCGAATACCTGGAGGGCGTTATTGGTGACGGTGATGGCCATTTCTCCGATAAAAGTCTTGGCGATGGCTGCCTCGTCCATATCGGGCAGGCCGTGCCCAGCGTTGGCCGCCGCCCGGTACAGGAGCCAGCGGCCGGCTTCCACCTGAATGGACATATCGGATAGCATCCAGCGCAGCCCCTGGAAATCGGATATGGGCTGTCCAAACTGGTGTCGCTCAATGGAGTACTTGACCGCTTCCTCCATAGCTCCCTGGGCGATGCCCAGGGCTACGGTGGCGGCACCCACCCGCTGTGAGTTGTATGCTTGCATCAGCTTCTTGAAACCATGCTCCAGCACCAGCAAGTTGGACTGGGGCACCAAGCAGTCCTGGAAAATAAGCTCTGCCTCGGGTAGGCCCCTGATTCCCATCATGGGGGTGCGCCGCCCGACGGTGAACCCTGGGGTACCCTTATCTACGATGATACCACCGATGCCGACGGTCCCCCCCCCTCCCCCGAAACGGGCCAGCACCAGGTAGACATTGGCTATCCCGGCACCGGTTATCCAACATTTGTTGCCGTTAAGGATATAGCCGTCTGCTACCTGGGTGGCACTGGTCTTCATATCGGTAGCCGCCGAGCCGGCCTCAGGCTCCGTTATACATATGCAGGGCTTTTCTCCGGCCACTATCATGGGGATGTACTTCTGCTTCTGCGCTTCGGAGCCGTAGTGTGAGATGGCAAGCGCAGTGCCCGTGTTGCCCTCCACGATTATACGGGCGGTGGTGGCGCAGACCCGGGCCACCTGCTCCACGCATAGCACGGCGTCTAAGAGGGTACGGTTCTGGCCGCCGTACCGTGATGGCAGGGTCATTCCCATTAGGTTGGCCTGTACCAGGGCCTCCGCGTTATCGTAAGGGTACTCTTCGGTGCGGTCAATTTCGGCGGCCCGGTGCCGGAAGCGCCTCTCCGCAAGGTCCAGGGCCAAGTTTCGGAGTGCCCGCTGCTCCTCATCGAGTTGGAAGTCCAAATTGCCTCCCTAAGCTTTATTAAAAAACTTTGGTGCTGGTACCGTTATGGGGAGTTGTGTGTGGCGAGCCTGGGGGCGTTGACGCCATGTGTGGAAAGACGCCGCACATTGCTCTCCCCCACGGTTCAGGCGTTCTTGCTCTCGTTATTCAGGATGGGGCTATTCGTCCATTTTAGTCAGCCCCATGCCCTCCAGGAAAGCGTCCAGCCGATCCAGCACCTGTACTTCATCGAAGTCCCGAGGGTCTGCATGGGAGCCTTCAT
>JASLXN010000131.1 GCA_030740315.1 Dehalococcoidia bacterium
TACGAACCCTAACCTGCCAGGAAGTATATTGTTGAGGGCAAAACCAATGACCACAGGGGTAAAAAGTCGCTGAGGGGAAATACGCCCAATCGGCGTCAGAAAAAAGCTCCACCGCACCGCCCGCAGCCACAGCCCAAAGAAATACGCCGCTACTGCCGGTATCACCAAATAGTAGTTTACCCGGGCCAGTGCGTTAATCATCTCAGATAGCTGCACACCCCGAAAAAAGAAGAAGATAAACGCACTGGCAAGTATCAGCCCCAGCCAGTACCCGCGCAGCTTGCTAAACATACCAGCTAAAGACGCTTGCTATAGAATAGTACTGCTGATTCCAGCTCACGGAATGGACGGCCATATTATCACCCCTGCCGAATCCCAATATGGAACGCTCTCCCGGAAGAGCACATATCCGGCCCACCACTGCCATGGTTCCCCCGTCAGGAAGGCTCGGGGATCCCAACCTCTGTATTGCTCCGGGAACCAGAGCAAGTTGCGATACCCTTCGCTAGGGGCATAGTCCGGCAATCCACGCCGTAGCTCTGCCTCCTGGGCCTCAAGTGCAATGACCAACACCCCATCGGGCGGTGGGTAATCGGTAAGATAAGTGTACCGGAACCCATCATAGTTACGAAGATACCAGGCCCAGGGCCAGGCTACATCGGCATCGGCCCAGACCTGGCCGCCTCTCTCCAGCCATCCCACTACATCCGTCCGGTGGTCCTTCAGTTCAAAGGAGCCCTGGGCATAGACCAGAGTCTGCACCGGATCATCGTCCGTGGTATAGCTTGCCTGCAACGCCACCGGCAGCGATAGCGCCGCCAGGCCGGACAGGAAAACCAGGGAGATCACGCGGGGCAGAAGCCGCCACTGCGCCCATTGCCCCACAAACTTGCCCCCCAGTAGGGCCAGCGGCAGCACCAGGTGCAACAGCAGCCAGGGGGCCTTCTCTCCAGCATAGCTGAAGAGCAGGAAGGCCCCCACCGTCCAGAACAGGAGGAACCCAGTGATGGGGAAAGAGCCCTCCTTGAAAAGCCTGCTCCTCACATAGTAAACCGCCGCGCCCATCGCCAGCAGAAGAGCCAGGAACTCATATGTGGTGAGCAGCAAGGGGTAGTAAAAGAAGGGCTGCTCTAGGCGCCCTTTACCGTGCTGCACCAGCCAGTATCCCACCGAGCCCCACACCCCGGTAGCCAGTCCGTTCAAATTGGTAAAGAATGTAGTATACATCGGGACATACAGGCCGTACATGACGGCAAATCCCAGTAACCACTGGCGGGGCCGCCACCGCGTCCCTATCCAGAAACCAGCAATCACAGAAAGGGTCAGCAGCACGGTAGCAACATACACCCCCATCCCAAGGGGTTCACCATCCATTCCGGCGCTGTTATCGGCATTGGCTAGGGTGACCCCAAGCAACCCCTGGAACAGCCCTATACCGGGGGCGAACAGCGGCAGTGACAGGCTGAGGATGAAAAGAAAAAGGGAGGGCAGTGGCGAGAGCGAAGCGAAGCGGAACCCATCCCGGATGGACCGGCCCAGCTCCCGTGCCCCCAATATAAGCAGGAAGGCCAGGAAGATTACCACCAGCATGTAGGCCACTTCCTTGGTGGCGAACGCCAGGCCCAGGGCCGCCGCTGCCAGGTAAAGATAACCGTTTTTCTGTTCCCGGGTGTACCCCACCATGGCCGATACCAAGAGCAGTATCCACAAGGCTAAATAGATATCCGCACGGGCGAACCGGCTGAGGTACAAAAAAATAGGCGAAAAAGCCAGTAATCCTCCTGCAGCCAGCGCCCCCCATTTCCCCAGTTCCCGGCGCAGGAAATAAGGCACCGCCACCAGCAGGGATCCCACCACGGCTGCCGGCAATCGGGCCGTATAGTCACTATCACCCGCTAATTTGAAAACACCTGCCGTAGCCTCAAATTGAAACGGCCCGTGCGTCTTGGGGTCGTGCTGATAGCCCTCGCCGGTGGCCAACTCCCAGCTATAGAAAGCGTGGAGGCTCTCATCATAGTGATAAGGCCTCAAGTCAAGCTGCCACAGCCTCATGCCGCCGGCTAACAGGAGCAACAACAGGAAGAGGGCGGCGTACCAGTTACGGATACCTGTAGATAGCAACACCCGGGACTTCAAATGCTAACTCCAGGAACCTGCGCAGGTTCTCGCCTGCCCTACTCCCGTAACGCCGTCTCTCCAGGTCACCGACATAGACATAGCTTATACCATATTGCGTCAGAAGTGTCTCTATCTGTTGCCTGTCAAAACTGGTATAGATGCGCTCCACAGCCTCCCTGCGCCCCTCCAGCAGACGGGTTGAGCCGCGCCATTGCCGCTGGTGGTCGGGCCAGCCCAGTACGGTAGGCAGGCCGGTAAATGCGGATATCCGTCCATAGGGGGAATAATCCTCCCCCACCGCCTCCACCACCACCGGCGTTCCCGGCTGCCGGCGCAGCCAGTCTATAGCCTCCCGTTCTGTGGGCTGGGACCGGGACAAATAGGCCAGCCCATCCAGTGTGGGCTGGCGGGAGAACCCCCGTGTGATGGATACCGTAGCCGCCGGTGGATAGTAGAGTGAGTTCAGCAGCAGCAACCCCGCCACCATCCACCACCCCCGTCGCAGCCACATGCCCCAACCCTTACCCTTCCACCAGACGGCAGTATAGTACGCTGCAAAAACAGACCCCACGCTCAGAAGCATCCATGCCTGATAGGAGAGCTTAAACACCGCGTTGACCCGGTTGCCGTGGATGTCCGGAATGTAGAACATCTCCGCCCCCATCATCAGCAGCAGCGCCACGAAGACCATAAGCCCGGCAAATGCGGCGGGGCTTTGCTCATCAGGGATGCCGGCCTGCGAGTCTCTGCCCAGGGGTATAATGCCTGCCGACCCGGCGAGGGCGGCGGTGGTAAGAGAGATTAAAGGCACCAGCAGCCATAGCCGGGAGGCCCCACGCGCCAGCCCTGAGGCCGGGCCGTCTCCCAGCAAGGCCATAGCCATCACGATGCCTGCCCATAGCAGAAGAGGGTAGAGGACAAACCCCAAAGACGCTCCGACCAATACGCCCCGGACGCCCCGGAGTCGGTTGATGAGGAACGGCAACACCAGCCAAAGCAACAGCCCCCATACCAGGAAGAAATGGAAAGGACGGCTGCCCGGCCCCAGCCACGGAAGCAACCCGGACACCGGGCTGCTGTAACTGAGATAAAACGGCAAATAGAGCAAAAAGGAACCGGCTACCACCACCCCCACCACCAGCAATTGCCCCCACTCCAACCCCCACCGCAGGAAAAGGCACCCCACCACCAACAATAGGAAAGGCGGTAGATTCCACACATTGGTGGCCGCCAGTGCACCCAGGGAAAGCGACAGAGCCAGCGCCGTCAGTGGCTCCCCCCTTAGCCAGGCGATCCCTCGCCTATAGGGGGCCACGAGCACCGCCAGGCCCAGCCCCAGTGTCACCATAGAAAAAGGCATCACCATGATATGGGCATGTAGGTCTCCAAACAGGAAGCTGAAAAAAGGGAACTCGGTGATGGTACTGTCAACCTGGACTCCGCCCATCCAGGAGCCGATGATCCTAGTGGCACGCCACCACCACACTCCGTCGGTGGGACGCCAAGCAGTACTCACATACGGGGTTTCCAGTCCAGAGATACCTACCCAGCGCCAGAACCCCTCACCACCCCACCCCCGGGAGTAAATAAACTCCAGGGCACCCTCCAGGTTGGCCACCAAAAGCAGTAGACCCACCCCGGCCAAGCCCAGCCACACCCCTACCCTCCACCGCGCTCCGGCCAGCCTGACCAAGTTGAATACCAGACTAGAGGCCCCCAGAGCGGTGAGGGCGAAAAATAGCGCTAGGGAGAGATTGTAGCCCACTGCCGGAGCCAGGCCCGAGAGCCTTAGCGGCAGTGATGCAGCCACGAACCCAAAGTAGTAGTAGTTCACCGTAACGCCGCTGAGCCAGGGATCTGCCGGGGGAAAGAAACGGTTGCGTAGCACGGCGTTGAGGAGGCCGATATCCATAGGTTTCTCGGCATACTGGATGTCAGGGTTGTAGGCCCGCACCACCGCCCACAGCAGGAAGGCCGCCAGAAAGAGCAATTCGGTAGCCAGAACCGTTCTCTTTTGCTCCCGGAAGAAGGCGGAGACCTCACCCCAGCACCGCCACACCACCATAAGCCCGGCACCCAGCAGCAGCCCCCACAGCAGCAGTAGACTACCGTCGGTGTTGGGCAACAACCGGAGGCTGGCCGCCAGCCACAAGAGGAAGGCCGGCAGCAGAAGGCCCAGCGACTTGGCTAGCGGATAACCGCGATCCGGCAGGCGACGGAATATGAGGAGGGCTATGGGAAGTGAGGGCAGAAACAGGATCTGAGACCAGAGGTACCACTGGGCTATGGAGAGCAAAGGGCCTCCACGAAGGCATCGGCGCTAAAGGGGGCGATGTCGTCCAGCTTTTCACCGATGCCGATGTAGAGAATAGGGAGTCCCAGCTCCCTGGAAATGGCAAGGGCAATGCCCCCTTTGGCAGTGCCATCCAGTTTGGCCAGAAAGACCCCGGTCACTCCTGCCTCCTGAGTGAAGTGGCGGGCCTGAATCAGCCCGTTCTGTCCGGTGGTGGCATCCAACACCAGGAGCACCTGGTGAGGCGCACCGGGTACAATACGGGAGGCCACCCGCCCCACTTTTTTTAGCTCTTCCATGAGGTTATGTTTAGTGTGAAGCCGGCCCGCGGTATCCACCAGCACCACATCGGCGCCCCGCCCCATAGCGGCCTGAATGGCGTCAAAGGTTACCGCCCCCGGGTCCGCCCCCGGCCCCTGGCTGATGACATCGGCCCCGGCCCGACGC
>JASLXN010000132.1 GCA_030740315.1 Dehalococcoidia bacterium
CTAGGACAACCAGCAGCGCCATCAGCCCGGCAACTATCGGGGCCGTGGCTTTTAGCAGCCGGGCCAGCTTATCGTCCAGTCCTATTTCGGTCTTGCTTGCCATTTCTCCGCCATACCAGGCCAGGACACCCCGTACCACGCTCAGGGCGGCATATATGCCCAATAGGCTGAGGATGACGGAGAACCCCGGGCCGGTGTAGGCCCGAACCGATGGCAGCAGCGGCAGGAACTTGGAGGCCAGGTAAAGGCCGGTCACCAGAATGGCCGCCATGAGGGGCTTGCTTACAGCCGCCACTATGGCATCGTCCAGGCTGGTACTGGTCCTCCCGGTCAACCTTCCTACCGCTCCCTTGAGCGGGAAACGGACTATTACGGCGATTAGTATAGCGGCTGCTGCCGTTAACAAGGCCAGCAGGCCATCCCACAGGGCTACCCCAAAAACTACCTGATCAAGCAACGGCGACCTCCGTGTTTAAGCGGCTTCCGGTCATCACCTCACTATTGTATCATCCTCGCCGGGCCTGCCGGGCCGCCTTGTCGCCATTTAAACAGAGGTGCTATAATCTGGCTAAAGCTGAGGTGGTGGTATGAAAGCCAGTATTGTGGGCTATGGAACCTATCTTCCCCGTTACCGCATCCAGCGTGAGGAGATTGCGCGGGCCTGGGGGGGACGGGGCCGGGGTGAGAACGCGGTGGCCTGGGTCAACGAGGATATCATTACTATGGCTACCGAGGCGGCCCAGAACGCCTTGGCCCATGGCGGCGTGAAGCCCGATGATATCGGCGCCATCTACTTGGGTACTGAATCCTCCCCTTTTATAGAGCAGTCTACGATAGGGGTTATCGGCGCCGCACTCGGCCTGAGGCCGGATATTGATATGGTGGACTTCGGTGCCAGCACCCGGGCAGCAACGGCGGCTCTCAAGACGGCCACCGACGCTGTGAATGTGGGCCGCATCCGCAGAGGGTTAGTTATCGGATCCGACTGCCGTCAACCCTCCCCCGGCGGCGAACTGGAACAGGGGTTCGGTGCCGGGGCGGCCGCCCTGGTGGTAGGAGAGGGGCTGGGCGTGGCCCAGATAGATGGTTCCTTCACCTACGCAACCTCCTTTAGGGACACTTGGCGGGCGACATCCGAGCCTCATGTGCGCCTGTTTGAACCCCGCTACAGTCGTGAGTATGGGTACGCTAAACATTTGACCAAGGCCATCCAAGGCCTGCTGGCAGAAACGGGTATTGATATACAGGACTACCACCACCTGGCGTTGTACCAGCCGGATGAGCGGGCTGCCATGGGGGTGGCACGTTCCCTGGGGGCCACGCCGGCCCAAATGGAGGCTGCCAACCTGTTTCCTCAGGTGGGGGATGCCGGGGCGGCCCTGGTCTTCCTGTCACTAGCCGCTGTGCTGGATGTGGCAGGTGAAGGGGAAAAGGTGTTGGCCTGCTCCTACGGCTCCGGGGCCAGCGATGCTTTTGCCTTCACCGTTACAGGCAAAGGGAAAACCACTGCCATGACCCTGGACGCCTACTTGAAGAGCAAGGACTACCTGGATTACACCACCTTGCTGAAGCTGAGGGGATTGTTGAAGGACCCCTCACCACCCGCCAAAATGGGCCTTCCACCTATGAGCCCCCTCATCAGCCGTGAGATGGCGGAACTGCTGCGGCCCCTGGGTGCAAAATGCCAGGGGTGCGGCTATGTCAACTTCCCGCCATCGGAGAGGCACATCTGCATCCGCTGCGGGGACACCTCTTTCGATACTGTGCTGCTGCCCCGAAATGGCCAGATACACACTTTCTGCATTAACTTCTATATGCCGGCGGGATTTGATGAAAGCCCGCTGCCGGTTATCATCGCTGACCTAGAGGACGGCACCCGGCACCGAGCATTGGGCACCGAGATGAAACCCGAGGACGTCAAGGTGGACCGGGAGGTGGAGATGGTGGTACGGCGACTGGCCACCGAGGATAGCGTAAATCTCTATGGCAATGTCTTTCGTTTCCCACGCCAGGCGGCGTGAAAGGAGGCTGACATGGGGTGGAACCGGGTAGCAGTTGTTGGCGCCGGTATCATCAAGTTCGGCGAGTTGTTTGAGAAATCCGCTGAGGAGATGATTGAGGATGCTTATTTGACCTGCCTCAAGGGCGTGGACAAAGGGATACAGCCAAAAGAAATTGAAGCGGCTTGGCTGGGCACCTGTCGCCCCGGGCTGCACGGCTACCAGACGGTGGGGGGGGTCAGCCTGGTGGGGGCCATCGGTCTGGCCGGCATTCCTTGCACCCACGTGGAGAACGGCTGCCCTACTGGCAGCGATGCCTTCCGCAACGCCGCCCTGGGGGTGGCCTCCGGCGTATACGATGTGGCACTGTGCCTGGGCTATGAGAAGATGCGGGACAACACTACCCAGGGGTTGCTGGGCCTGGCGGCTCAGGGCCACCCCGTGCTCCAGAGGGGAGAGACGGCCATGACCATGTTTGCCCCCCAGGCGGTGCGCCATATGCACGAGTTTGGCACCACTAAGGAGCAGATGGCTATGGTGGCGGTCAAGAACCACTACAACGGCACCTTGGACCCCTACTCCCACTATCAGAACCTGGTTACGGTTGAGGATGTGCTCAAGTCCCCTCCGGTGTGCTACCCCCTGAACCTGCTGGACTGTTGTCCTCAGACCGATGGGGCTGCCGCAGTAATACTGTGTAAGTCGGATATCGCCCACAGGTATACCGACAAACCGGTATATGTGGCCGGGTTCGGCATGGGTACGGATGTACCCTATGTGCATGAGAAGGAGAAGCTAACCGAGTTTGTGGCCACGGTGCGGGCGGTAAAACAGGCCTACTCCATGAGTGGCCTCACTCCCTCTGACATAGATGTGGTGGAGTGTCACGACTGCTTCACCATTACCGAAATCCTGAACATAGAGGACCTAGGCTTCTGCGAGAAAGGAGAGGGGGGCCGTATGGTGGAGCGAGGCGAGACCCGGATAGGGGGCCGCCTCCCTGTAAACCCCTCCGGTGGCCTGCTGACCAAGGGGCACCCCCTGGGGGCCAGCGGCATCGCCCAGATGGTGGAGCTATACTGGCAGCTCAGGGAGGATGTCCCCTCCCAGGACCCCCGGCGGCAGGTGGAGCTAAGAAAAGGCAATGCCCTCCAGCACAATGTGGGGGGGAGGGGCATATCCAACTCCGTTGTTACAATCCTCTCCCGCAACAAGTAGGTCATTTAGCAAACATCGCCTTTCTCACCAGGGGAATAACTTCGGGGACATAATCCCTGAACCTCTGGGAGTATTAGAGGACGAAGCCCCCCAAATGTTATGTTCGGGAGGATGGGTAAGAAATTGTTGGCAAACAGCTTGCAGCCGTGAGCTTGACAAGCGAAGTGGGAGATAGTAAAACAGGCTAAGACAGCACAACTGAATATTTGCTTTCCGAGCCGTCAAGCCTAAGGACACGGTCTAAGGCGGGCGGCCGTAGTGGGTCACAGACCCCAACGGTGTCGATGGAAACGCCGGCACCCCCCAAAGTGGAAAGGAGAGCTGACTTTAAAAGCAGCGTCTCCTCGTAGTAAAGATGCTGCTTTTTGTTTTGGAGGTCTTTTTGTGGAACGGGGCCATACCCTTGAGGCTGGTGATACTGCTGGGACTTCTCCCGCTGCTGGTGGCTGGGTGCGGTCAGGAGCCAAACTATGCCACTAAGGCGGCATCAGGACTCGAGGGACGCTACGAGTCCATAGGACAGGGGATGGGAGCTACGCTTACGCTGACCGATGAGAAGAGAGGATACACTCTGAGCGACCGGGGCACCTTCCTAGCCAGGCGGTCGGGCTTGGGGCTGGTGGTCCTGGTCGAGAGAGACCCGTTGCTGCTTAACCACTATGGGGTTATCGTCGTCAACTCGCAGAAACACCCGCTGGCCAACTCAGGCCTGGCCCTGGAATTCACCTTTTATATTACCGGACGGGATGCTCAGGAGATGATAAGGAGCTATGCCCTGGGCGGTGAGGTGCTGTTCCACCCAGACAGCACCGACTGGAAGGCCGGGCGCAGCAGCTACCGGCCTCCGGAAACGCCACCTCCCGGGAGGCAGCGGCTGGTACTGGCAACAACAACCAGCACCGCCGATTCCGGGTTGCTGGGCCACATACTGCCACCTTTTGAGAGGGCGCACAACGCCGAGGTGCTGGTGATAGCCGTGGGCACAGGCCAAGCTATCGCTCTAGGGCGCAATGGGGACGCCGATGCGATTCTGGTCCACGCCCGTTATCTGGAGGACAAGTTTGTGGCTGAGGGCTACGGCGTCAACAGGCAGGATGTGATGTATAACGACTTCGTCGTCCTGGGCCCAGAGGATGACCCGGCTGGAATAGCCGGTATGACGGATGCGGTGGCGGCCTTCAGGCAGTTGGCCGGGGCCGGGGTGACATTTATCTCACGGGGTGACGGATCTGGCACCCACAGTAGAGAGATGGCAATCTGGGAGAGGGCCGGCATAGGGCCGGTGCCCGGGGAAAGGCGGTACAGGCTATCGGGATGAGACGATGGACTGACATGGCGGCAAGCGGCCACTCGGGGTGGTTGCTATAGAGATATTCTGGCAGGCCCTGGTGCAGGCGCTGTATTCCCTGTTCACTGGCGCGCCGGTGGTAAGGGAAATAGTATCGTTGAGCCTTCGAGTCTCCGGACTGGCCCTGCTCATGACCACCGTTATAGGCGTTCCGGTCGGGGCCTGGCTGGGGTTGCACCGCTTCGGGGAGTCTCTGGTGGCCCGCCTGGGCAGAAGGCTATTCATCGCTT
>JASLXN010000133.1 GCA_030740315.1 Dehalococcoidia bacterium
GGCGGAGCGGCGCTCTTACGATTGGATAGGTCTGGCCCACTCAGGGATGATGTCGGCGGTGGGCGAGGGCCATCTTCCCCCTCAGCCCATCGTGGGGATGGTGGCCGACCAGGCTGGAGCCGTAGTCGCTGCGTATGCGACCATGGCGGCCCTGGTGGCTCGGGAGCGTCGAGGGGTGGGCCAGGAGGTTCACACCTCCATGCTCTCCAGCATGGTGTGGCTCCAGTACATCAACATGACCGTTACCATGCTCCGAGGCCGTAGCCTGCGCCGAGGCAACCGCAGCCTGAGCAATAACCCTATAGCCAACTACTATAAGTGCGCCGATGACCGGTGGCTGATGATTTGCCACCCCCAGTCCGACCGTTTTTGGGGTGATGTCTGCCGGGCCATCGGGCGGCCTGAGCTAGAGAACGACTCTCGTTTCTCGGACATGCACTTGCGCAGAGAAAACCGCAAGGAACTTGTAACCCTATTGGATGAAGTCTTCGCCTCCCGCCCCCGAGTGGAGTGGCTGGACTTGCTGGAGAGCCATGACCTCATATTCAGCCCCCTAAACGAGGTGGACGACATACCGGAGGATCCCCAGGTGCTGGACGATGGCTGCATAGGTGAGATGGAATACCCAGAGATGGGCATGATGAAGGTTCTCAACCCCCCCGCCGATTTCAGCCAGACCCCGGCCCGGGCTTACAGCCCGGCCCCGGAGCTGGGCCAGCATACCGAGGAGGTGCTGACCGAACTGGGGGATTACTCCTGGGATGAAATTGCCACACTCAGGGAGCAGGGGGTCTTCTGATACTGGGCATCCGGCGTGAACTCGGTATCCGTGGCGCAGGATAGCAATAGGGGCAGGGGGCCGTGGATGTGGGTGGGGGCGATGTCGGCAATGCTCCTGCTCAACTTGGCCCCCTATTCCAGCTACATAGCCGTTCTCCCTATGGCCCAGGAGGAGTGGGGGCTTAGCAGCGCCCAGGCGGGGGCGGTGTATTCAGCCTATCTGGTGGGGTACGCTCTGGCCTCGCTCTATGTGGTGCCTTTGCCTGACCGATTGGGGTGCCGCCCGGTCATACTGGCCTCTATGCTGGTATCGGTGGTGGGTAACCTGCTGTTTCCACTGGCCGCCCAAGGCTTCGTTTCCGCTGTGCTGCTGCGTCTGCTACCTGGCATCGGCATGGTGGGGATGTATATGTCCGGGTTGAGGCTCATCGGGGAACGCTTTCCCCAGAGTGGGAGGGGGGCGGCCATGGGGATGTACACCTCCTGCGCCTATGCGGCCAACAGCATCTCCCTGGCCCTGACTGGATTCCTGATTCCCTCCCTGGGGTGGCGGGGGTCCTATTTGCTGCTTTCGGCCATCTCTTCACTGTCCCTGGTGATGGGCTACCTGGCTCTGAGGGGAATAGACGACCGCTTTTCCGTAGGCTCTCCCCGACTCCGGCTCGCGGTCCTGAAGGATCGGGCGGTGCGGCTGGTGGCCCTAGGCTACATGGCGCACTCCTGGGAGCTATTCCTTGTACGGACATGGCTGCCCTCATTTCTGGTGGGCGTGCTCCTCGTGCAGGGATACTCTCGCTCCGATGCCATCGCCGTCAGCGCCGGCATCGCGGCTCTGATGCTGGCACCGGGGGCACTGGGACCTCTGTTGGGCGGCTCCATCTCCGACCGACTGGGCCGTGCCCGGGCGGCCGCCCTGATTCTTTTTATGGGCGGGGTGCTCACATTGCTCCTGGGCTGGATGGGGGGTCTCCCCTGGGTGCTCCTCATTGCTCTGGGGCTGCTTATGGGGTTGGTCCTGGCGGCTGACTCTTCTATATATCATACGGCTATGGTTGAGACGGCTGACCCGTCTTGGTTAGGTTCGGCCATGGCGCTGAGCTCATTCTTCGGTTTTGTTGCGGGCATGGCCTCACCTGTGGCCTCGGGATGGGTGCTGGACAGAGCGCCCGAAGGGGCTGCCTATGGGGCGGTGTTTGGGCTGGGGGGCGCCTTTGCACTGGTGGGCTTGCTGGGCATGCTCGCCCTGGCCCGGAGAAAGTGAGAACTTCTATGTGCAGTTCAGACAACCAGGATAGGGGTAGCAGGCCGGTGTCACCAGCCTGCTACCCCTATCTACTGATGTATAAGCTAAGGCAAGTCTGTCCAGTGATTGTTCAGGCCAAACCCGGGCGACCCTATATTGGCAAAAGCCCATTGTAGCCTCCAGCAGAGGCATTCCCCACCTCTTGAATAGTAGTGTACTGACCCTATAGGAGGCTACCAGGGCCTACCCACGCTATCTTGTAAAACCAGGTATAATCCCGGACATTGCCGCCGGTGTCAAGGTGGCCGCCAACTACATAGAACTGAATACACCACTCTGCCAATAGAAACTCATATTGGGTTTGTCTCCCTTGATTCTAATGCCCGGCACCACTATGCTGTTATGCTGTGTGCAGGTGTGTTGTGGTATCCCTTGAAAAACTATCAGAGTGGGACCTTGACTTCGTTCTTGACTTCGTTGTGGAGACAGTAGCCTTCCAGCGGCAGGACCGGGAGGCGGTGAAAGACATCGTCCGGGACAAGGCTGACTTGATAGATGTGATGCTGGATGACGGGCGCGTATTTAGGTGGGTAGTGGGTAATGGATGAGCGGGGGTGGGTGCGCATATCGGCCTACCTGTTCTTCTCCATCCTTCTGCTCCGGGCCCGTAAAGACCTGCGCGGTGGGTATACGGTGGAACGATGGGTCCAGTCCTACCGGCTCCCGGTGTTCGACGGCTCCCAGATAGCCTCGCTTTTGGAGCACGGAGATGTTCAGGACTATTTGGCGGGGATGCTCACCTCTTTCACCCGCGTGGGGAGTACAGTGGTCTATTTTCGCCATCGCGGGCGTACACACCGGCGGAGTTTTAGCGATATGGACATGGATGATATGGTGGCGTTGTCCCAGGGAGTTGAGCCGGAGTACCGGTTCGCATTCTTCAAACGTATCGCTGATACCGCTCTGTTCCTCACGAGAGTTTTCCTGGAACATGTGGCCGCCGCCTCCGTGGGGGTGGCCAATAAGCCGAGGCTGGCTGGCCGGAGGGCAGGGACTATTGAGGAGTACCAGAATGACGGCCTACAATTCTGCCTGATGGCCGCCGAGTGTGCCTCTGCGAGGAGCGCAGATGTCGTGTCGTTGGGGAAGATTGCCGATAATTTTGATCTGGTCCGAAAGCCCCTGAACCTGGTCTCGGAGCGCTATATACCGCTGTTCCGGTTCCAGTGGTTTGCCCCTTCGCTGTAGTTCCTTTTCGGTGAGGTGTGGGCTAAGCGCCGAAGGGCTGCCGCTGCTTGAAGGGTAGTTATGCGGCTGCTATAATTGTAACACTTTTCCCCTGCTTATTGGGGGCCCACTCCCCGGTAGCTCAATGGTAGAGCAAGCGGCTGTTAACCGCTAGGTTGTTGGTTCGAATCCAGCCCGGGGAGCCAGCAACAACCAACATCATGCTGCTACGGGTTCACTGCGGCCACTAAGTGCACAGAGGAATTTGATGAACAGGGGGGAAATAATTCAGCCTGCGTCTTCGGCCAACAACTCCAGGCAGGCGGCGCGCAGTTCACTTGCCACTGATAAACAGTGGGGAAACAGAGGTTCCATCCTACATTGACAGGATACTGTGGCAAGGCGATAGGGCTGGCGGGCCTTAAAGAATCCAGTGGGCATTTGTATGTGGGGATAATAGCGGTTCACTGTGAATGGGCTAACGAATGGACGTCAGCGGCGATGAGTTTTGAAGATGGGGCGATAGCACTGGAAAAGGAGGGTGCACTGAGCAACGCTACCATCCCTCCGCCAGGCTTTTTCAACCTATTTGGACAGAGTTAGTTCGACAGTACTTGTTGCTGCGACGCAGAGATGGTGCAGTAACTCAACAATGTCTATTCCTCCGCTTGGATGTTGAACTCCGAGATCAAACCTTTGAGCACTGCCACATGAGCCTGCTCCTCACGTGATAACCGCTCCAATAGCCGCACGGTGCTGTTTTCCCCAGCGGCACGGGTGGGATTGCCGCCTATGGCCGTCCTCACCTTGCCGAGCAGGCCGCTTGGGCGACTGGTGGCCACATTTATTGCCTGTTCAAAGAGTGCCACGGATGCTTTCTTGCTCTCAAGCTGGACTAGAAGTGATGTATGCACATCCACAATCCTCTCTATGGCCGGGACTCGCCACTGCGGTTTATCTCCCAGCGCATCAATCAGCTTGGCAGTGGCATGAAGATGTTCTACTGATTGCTCGGCCAGAGTCTCCAGGCTTCTGCGCAGCCTGTATTCCGGGTCCGGCACCTGGTCTCCATTAACCAATATATCGATAATTCTTGGATAGTCTATGGTGTAGGCGTATTCGATATCCAAAGATTTATGGAGAAAAATAAGGATGGCTTGCTTGTCACTCTCGATAAGCTTGCCAACTTCAAACATCTGTGGGTCCACCTTCCGTTAACCCCGGGATGCATTCCGGTCTTCGCCTGTGGCACTGTCCCAGCACTACTGTATCACCCACTGCCGAACAGTCAAGTTTCTGGACAACGTTTGTCACGCGACTGCCTTAAGCGCTAAGGTGCCACTAATAGCAACCTACCACATCCGTAGCTTGACGGCGAGCGTGGTGTGGGGCTACAATTCCGTCGGGGCCCGTAGCTCAGGGGTTAGAGCGACCGGCTCATAACCGGTTGGTCGTAGGTTCGAATCCTAC
>JASLXN010000134.1 GCA_030740315.1 Dehalococcoidia bacterium
GCTGCCCCGGTCCGCCCGCTGATGCCGTGCCAGCGTCGGGCGCTCAATAGTATGGAAAGGCCAAGGGCAATGATGGCAACCGGCCAGAATGTGGCCATGACCCATCCGGTACTGAGGAGATCCATGGTATCTAGTAGGAAGAGCATTCCCAGTGCGATGATAAGATAGCCCGGCACCGCCACCCCACTTCCAACCGGATATAAGTGCCCCGCAGTATCCAGGATACACCCTTATGATGTGCGACATGATGCCCGGATTCAATCGCCCGCGCCATCGGCGGCGGAGGCGGTGATGGGCGCGTCTCCCGGCCGGTGTGAGGGCAGGGCGGCGGATGGCAATGTGCCCGCAAGGCTGAAAACGGTGGCTGCGGCGATGGTCCAGGTGTAGGTCCCGGTGAGGTCAAACAGCGCTCCCCCCAGCCAGGACCCTAGTGCCATACCTATCTGCGCACCGGCCAACTGCCAGCCGTTTATATTGCTCAGCGGGGAGTTGGATCCGTAATACTGGCGGTTGACCATGGGGAACGGCGGGGTCTCTCCCCCGTATCCCGGGCCGAACAGTAGGGCGAAAAGATAAAAATGCCAGGGTAGGTTGGCTCCAAACAGCATGAGAATAGGGAGGCCCTGTAGGGCCAACACCATGATAAAGGTTCTCCGGCCCCCCAACCTTTCCGCCAGTATGGGTGAGCCCAGGCGGCCTAGGATGGAGGCCCCGGCAACAGCGCTCAGCACACCCGCAGCCGTCAGCCCGGGAACGCCGGAGTGTATGGCGATGGACACTACATGGGCCAGAATGATGGAGTGCCCCGCACAGCCCAGGAAGTGTATGTTGATGAGGTGCCAGAATGCCCCGGTGCGGCGGACACGTTGGAAAGTGGTGGGGGCAGCGGGGGTAACAGGGGATGGGTAGGCCCCTGAAGTGTGGGAGGGCAGCTCCGCCCCATAGGCCAGGGTACCCATGTCCCTGGGGTGGTCACGGATGAAGTACACTGCTATGAGCAATATGGCCCCGCCGGCTATGCCGGTGGTGAAGAAGGCCCCCCTCCACCCTATATTGATGATGAGCCAGCGCAGGATGGGTGAGGCTATCATGGCCCCCACCGCCAGGGAGGCCCACATTAGACCTAGGGAGATGCCCACCTTGGTGTGGAACCAGCGGGTGATGAGCACCGGCAGCGCCACCACGAATACCATACTGAACCCGCCTAGAAGAACGCCGTAAAACAGATAAAACTGCCACAAACTGCTCATGGTGCCGGTCAGGAACATTCCCGCGATGGTAACGCCGGCGGCCACTAGGGCTATCTTTCTTATGCCTACCCTATCCGCCAATGCCCCCGCAGCCAGCAGGAGGGCAACCGATGACAGGAACATGGTGGAGTTGGCGGCGGATATGTCACCCCGGTTCCATCCATACTGCTCCACTAAGGGGTCTATAAGGACGCCGAAGGACTGGCGCACCCCGGCGGAGACGGCGCCGATGGCTAGAGCGCTGGCCAACACTACCCAGGCATAGTGAGGCTGCCTCCTGCCTCGGGTTGACCTGTTCGTCACCATAATGAGCGGATTATACGGCAACTGGGCGCTGGCTGCCACGTCCCGTACCTTGGCCGGCGCCCGTCCCGGCCGGCGGGACGGCAGGGTGGTGGTGGGCAGCAGACGGCTCTGCGGTAACCGAGCGTTGACAGCAAAAAGCGTAGTCGCTTATAATAGTCTCGCTTTCAGGGCAATACCGTCAGGGCAATACCGAAGGAGGGAGACTGGTAGTGGCGACCAAGGTAGGAACGCGCTATGTGTGTACCGCATGCAACGCAGAGTTCATCGTCACCAGGGCGGGTGAGGGTGAGTTGATATGTTGCAACAAGCCGATGGAAATCAAAGCAGGGGGTAAGTAGTGGCTAACCAACTGGGTAAGCGTTACCGCTGTGGAGAGTGCGGCATGGAGGTGCTGTGCACCAAGGCTGGCGGTGGTGGTATAAGCTGCCACGGCAAAGAAATGGAAGTCCAGGAGCCCCGCCCTATCCCCTCGTCTGATTAGCCCGGTACTCAGCCTGAGTCAAATCAATAGATGGCATGAGATAGCATGGACTCGCGAATCACCGCCACCCCTCCATACATAAATAATAGGGGTGACGGTTCGGTGTGTTGCTAAACCGCGGGCCCCTAGTGATTCCCCAAGGACTTGAGCAGGAACAGTATGTGGCAGCTCTCTTCCATGGCGGTAATCCATAGGAGCGTCTCTTCCAGAAGTTGGCTGGCGGCGAAACACCCATACCCGTAGACCAGGACTATAGGATAGTCACGAAGGGCCTCCGCAATGGGGTCGGCAATGTCTCTGGGCGTTATCCCCGCTCCGCCCAGCACCGGTACGGAGGGCACCAGCCCCATTCCCTCTCCATCACGGGGCGTCACTACCTTCTCGGTCAAGGACAGCGCTATCGCATGGGGGGGATGGGCGTGCACCAGCGCCCGGGACTTGGTGTTCTGATATATGGTTCGGTGTACTTGTAGCTCCGACGAGGCCAGCGGAGATATGCGGTCACTGCGGTCCAGACGAGTCTCCACCAAATCCAGGTCACGGATATCCCCTAACATGCAGCCCCGCCGGGTGATGAGCAGCTTATCCTCCAGCAACATGCTGAGATTGCCGCTATGAGAGGATATAAGCCCCCTCTGGAACAGGCCACGGCCCACAGCCTGAAACTGGGAAAGGATAGCCGTATCCGCTATAAAGCTTTCCTGAAAGCTTTCCTGCAATAAGCCTCCCCAAGCGTATCAATGAAATATTAGGGAAAGTGCTGGGTGGTTGTCAAATACCCTTGGCGGAAGGTAGATTGCCCAGAAACCGCTTTCCTCCCCACTCCGCACAGGGGATGGTCGAGGCTTCCGGACGGAGTTGCGGGCGCTGTTCCAGTGATGTACTTTAGGGGCGGCGAAACAGAAAGGGGGTGCCATGGACACACAGGAGATAGAGCGCGTCGGCAGCACTTTGTTTGAGCGCGGGTTGACCATAGCTGTGGCTGAGGCTGATACAGCCGGCTATGTGGGGCACCTACTGTGCAGCCCTGCTGGGGCCAGTCGCTATTTCCCCGGCGGCATCATCGCCTACGCCAGTGATTCCAAAACTCGTGTGTTGGGAGTTCGGCGGGAGACGGCGAGTAGTCACGGGTCCGTAAGCCGGCAGATGGCCGTGGAGATGGCGCAGCGGGCGCGGGAGCTTATAGGCACTGACATCGGCATATCCACAACCGGCATAGCCGGCCCCACAGGGGGCTCTGCGGATAGGCCGGTGGGGACCTTCTGGGTGGCCCTCTCGGTGAAGGACGGCACCGAGTTGGCCCAGGAGCATCGATGGCAGGGCGATGACCGTATGGCGAATAAGGAGCGGGCCGCTGATGCCTCCTTGCGCCTGGTGGAGCAGTACCTGGGACTGAAATAGGAACTCTGCCGGTGCAGCTTTCATTGCCACTAGACGGACATAATATCTGTGCCGAAAACGATCGTAGTCATACTGGGGCAAAACGACTTGGTGGTAGTGACCAACAGGTGTGAGGGAGAACCTCCACTATTCGGCAGGGCGCCCCCCCAGGCCCGTGAGCGGGACAGCGCCTCTGCCGTGGCCTGCCTGGGGGTGGCATCCCAAGCCTTCTGGTTGTAAGCGGCGGTGCGCTGAAGGGAGAGTTCCCCCTGGTCTTGGCCCCCACTCCCGCTGGGGGAGCATATTACACCCCTGCTGTCTGGCTTAGAATAGCTTGATTGGCGGGGCGGGCAGCGGCTATAATTGGCCCGAATGCGAAACAAAAGGTTGCAGATATGCTGAGCCCCTACAGGGTGCTGGATCTAGCATCGGGGGGAAGCTGCCTCTGCGGGCGGATTCTCGGTGACCTTGGCGCTGATGTCATAAAGATTGAAAGCCCGGCGGGTGACCCCACCCGCAGCATTGGCCCCTTCGTAGGCGATACCCCAGGCCCGGAGAAGAGCCTCTTCTGGTTCGCTTACAACTCCAACAAAAAGGGCATCACCTTGGACATCGGGCACCCGCAGGGCCGGGAACTCTTCAAAAGGTTGGCCCAGTCCGCCGATTTCCTGATAGAGTCATTCCCCCCCGGCCATATGGAGTCCCTGGGGCTGGGTTATGAGGTGCTGCGAGGATTGAACCGTGGGCTGATAATGGCCTCCATTACCCCCTTCGGTCAGGATGGGCCTTACCGGGACTATGCGGCGACCGATATCGTGGGCATGGCCATGGGAGGCCAGATGAGCATCGCCGGCCATCCGGACCGGCCGCCGGTGAGGATAACCGCCCCCCAGTCATATCTTCATGCCGCGGCTCATGCCGCGGTGGGGGCCCTGATAGCCCTCTCCTCCCGGGAGGCCGGAGGGGAGGGGCAACAGGTAGACGTCTCCATCCAGGAATCAGTACTGCGCATCCTGGCCAACGAGCCGGCATTTTGGGAGTACAGCCGTAACGTGATGCGCCGGACCGGTCCCCTCCGCCCCCGGGATGAGATCCTTATGCGCGAGGTGTGGCCGTGCCGGGACGGCGAGATCACCTATAGGGTCATGTCGCAGGGTTTCCAGAAGCTAACCCCCCTCCTGGTCCAGTGGATGGACGAGGAGGGGATGGCCCACTCACTCAAAGACATAGACTGGCAGCGGGTGGACCTGGCCAATGTGACGGCTGCTGACCAGGCCTCTCGCGAGGAGAT
>JASLXN010000135.1 GCA_030740315.1 Dehalococcoidia bacterium
ACCTTCTCCAATATGGCCGATGTGAAGGTGGATGTGACCACCAACCCCCACCGGGTCTGTGGGAAGGTGATAGACCTGGAGCTACACGAGAAGGCCTTCACCAATATCGGATACGGGCTGCTTAAAGCCAGCCACCTATTTGACCGGCACCGGGGGGGGCGGGCCACCCGCCACCTCATCCTTATATCCGATGGCGATGCCACAGCCCCTCATCCCTCGCCTCAGAAGTATGCCTTGAGACAGGCGGCCCGCGCGGCCCGCAAGGGGATAACCATATCGTGCATCTGCATCCATGAGGAGTCACAGATGCCGTTCTTCAAGAGCATGTGGCAGCACGGTCCGGTGGGGCTTAGGATACAATCGTTGCAACCGCAAAAGGGGTAACCAAATAAAGGGAGGTGGCCTATGGCAGAATTATGCAGCGTATGTAAAAAGAATGAGGTATCCGTCAAGTGTGAGGAGTGCGGTGTCCTCCTGTGTGGCATCTGTGTCAAAGAGGTGATGCTCCAAGAGATGACCCCCGCATCCATGGTCAAGCCCGGTATCTCCATGTCACCCACACGTCCCGGCATGACCAAGAAGAAGGTTTGCCTCAAGTGTATGAAAGAAGCCGACCTTATGTAGGTCATCCGGGAAAGGAGTGAGTTATGGCCGATAGGCTGGTTAACCTGGGAGGCAGCCAGGTCAACATCAGCAAGGTGGCACGTGACCCCCGCGGTGTTGAGGACCTGCTGGCTGAAGCCATCGGTGAGGATTGGCAGGAGAACCGTTTCCTTCAGTTTGATGAGCGCCTGTTCCCCTATGCAGATGCCCTGGACATGGCGGAGTGGGACGGCTTCCTTCTGGAGCGTTACCCGCCGCTGTACCCCAGCCTCCAGCGAGAGTGCACGGACTGCCCTTTGGGGCCGTGCTCGCTGGGGGTGGGGCGGTGTGGCCTCGGGCTGGATACCTACCAAGCCCGCCTAAGCCTGCGCCGGGCCTGCCGTGGGTGCGTGACTCAAATTGCAGACAGTCGGGAGTTGGTGGACTATGCTCTGAGGAACTTCGGCCCTGACCATCCCATCAGCATGGGGCAGCAGCAGGACAGGAGCGATTATACGGCCATAGGTGTCCTCACTGGCCAGCATGTTAGTTGCCTGGGCGAGCTTAACATCGCCCTGTCATACGCCGAGGGCCAGATGGCCAAGCTCTTTGCCTCCAGCTATACCGTTACCACTGGGGCTGCAGCCCTGGAGGGTACTGTGTTTCATGCCGGTTCCCTCTTGATGCTGGCCCAAGACGCAGCCGAATTTGTAAAAATGAGTTGCCTGGGCTTCACCAACGCCGCCGACAAAAACCTGGAAGATCTGATAGAATACCCCACCGCCACCACGCAGGCCGGCATGGGCGGGCTGGAGGCGGGCAAGCCGGTCATCGCCTTCGTTGGGGACAGCGTCTTGGCTGCCCATGAGACAGTCGGCTTGCTCCTGCATCAGGGGCTTGCCGAGAAGGTGGAGGTGGGTGGTGTCGGCCCGGCGGGGCACGATATCATCCGCTTCTACGAGCAGGGTCGCCTGTTGGCTCCTATGACGCAGGCCGCCAAGTTCCTCCACACCGGCCTCGCCGATGTGGTGGTGGCATCCAACGGCTGTCTTACGCTGGACCTGGTGGGGGAGACAGCCCGTACGGGCAGCCGCCTTATCTGGGTCAGCCCCCAGCCCCTGGGGGACCTCCCGGACCGGACTGACGACCCTGCCGAGGACACTGCAGCTGATCTGCTGAACGGTGCCCAGGGCGCTGTGATACGGCTCCCTCAGAAGGCCGCTGAGGTAGCGGTCAAAGTTGCCACCGGCCTCAAACGGGAGGGCACACACTTGCCCGGTGAAGCCGCTATCAAGAACGAGGCCGGGCGCTGCAGGGATGACTGCGACGCCTGCTTCCGCGAGTGTCCTAACTCGCTGCCCATCGGCACCGCCTTGCGGAGCATAGCTGGGGGTGAACCCGATGCTTTCAACAGGGTGGAGGAGGGATGCTTCTTCTGTCACCGCTGCCAAGAGGTATGTCCCGAAAACATCCCCCTACTGGATATCATCGCCGCTACATTGAAGCGGCGTGCGCCACAGGACAGATTTATTATACGCGCCGGGCGCGGCCCCACCTCCCGGAGCGAGAGCAGCAGCTACGCTTTCGGCTCTATGTGGGGCAACTGCCCCGGAAAGGCCTATATTGCTGGTTGCGGGGACGCCAAATACCTGGGCGACCTTTCCTGGATTGCCCGGGAGTTGGTATCCCGTAACTGCCTGGTGTGGGTGGCCGGATGCGCTGCCGCTGAGGTGGGTCGCTACTACGATTCCGAAGAGGATAAGCACCTTTATCAGCTCTATACCGCCGAGGCCCAGCCCCGCAACCTGATGAACTGCGGTGGCTGCACCGCCCATGCCCATATGCTGGACGAGTCACAGAAGTACTCTCGCACCGGCTCGGCCATATCCCACTACGCTAACCTCTCCGAGACCGCCGAGCGCATGTATAACCTCTTCCCACAGGCGCTAATCATCTGGGGTGCCCTTCCGGAACGCATGTATACCATCGCCGCCGCATTCGCCAGGGTCGGGGTGCCGGTGATTGTGGGCCCCAGCTCAGCATTCTCCTGGGACCGGTACCTGGTTGCCAACAAATGGGACTGGCAGCACTGGTTCGTCCATGAAACCTGGGGGGGCAGAAAGCGCTTTATAGAGCCTACCCCCAAGCACCTCATAGTCCCCGTGGAGACCAAGGAGGAGGCTGTCACGCTCTTCTCCACCATGACCATGCGCGCTACCGACCTCCGGGACAGCCGCCAGATACGCCTGGAGACCTATACTGAGTTCAACGAGAAGTTCTTCGGCGGCTTCCCCGATGATATTCAGTTCTATATATCTTCGGACTGGGAGTTGCCCCTGCGCTACAAAGGCAAGCTCCTGAAATACCTTGCCGACAGCAAAGGATGGGAGACACAGCGCATGAAAATCCTCAAGGCCAGGCACCCCGATGGCCGCATGCTTACCCTGGACGAGTTAGCTAAGGACTACAGCGCCCGCACCATGCATGTTACCTACATCCCTCGGCTCATCTCTCAGGTGCCGGAGGGGGGGGAGGTGAATAAATGAAGATGGAGAAACCGCGGGAGTTGGCCCAGTGGCTGAAGGAGGAAGGGAGCGGGCTGTTTATGGCCGGGGAGATGTGTAACGAGATAGAGTTCAACGGCAAGAGCCTGTTGGACCTGGCCGCCGATATAGCTAGGGGGCTTGGCCTGCCGGTGGCCGCCACCGGAAATACCATGAGGGGCCTTCGAGAGCGGGGCATAGAAAGGGTGGGGAGGCTGATGGCCGCCGAGGTGGGGGCATTCATGCGCTCCGGGTGGGGGGACCCCATTACCGCTGAACGCCCGTCAACCCTTCTGCTCCTTGGCTACAGCCCTGGTGTGGCCCGCCGTCTGGTGACCGCAGTTACTGATGCCCGCACCGCCGTGCTGGGGCCGGCGTATGTGGAGGAGGCCACCTGCTCTTTACCTGACCTCTCGGTCAAGGCTTGGGGCCAGTACTTGGATGAGCTGGCTCAGGCGGTGAAGCAAGGAGCTTAGCGGTTATAAGTGTTCTTACCCGCCCGCCCAGTTAGATTATTCTGGGAGGTGAAACGTCCAAGGCCCCTCTGGGGGCCGGGGGCTAGGTTCGCGCACTGTGAGGGTTTGGGGGCAGAGCCCCTGAAGTATCCTCGGGTAGGCGGATGGGAAAAGACTGGTTAGCTGGCAATCGTCAGGGAGATAGCAATGGATAAAGACAGAGAAAAGGCCGAGGGCACCCACTCCCAGGTGAGGGAGGGCGACTTTCGCATTTGGGATATCTCTCCGGAAGCGGCGTTGTGTGGCGTAAAGGACTTTCTGGAGTACGCTGGCTACGAGTTGCAGCCAGAGGACTACATCGGCTTCCTGCGCCCCGATTTCCGCGCCCGCCGGCAGGACAAAGGTAAAGAGTTCCAGGTGGTGGGGGTGCTGGCAAACGGGATTGAGGATGCGGTGTTGGGGTGCATCCGGCTCATGGCCATGAAGGCTGTGCTGGGGGATGCCGCAGATTATGCTCTGGCCATGCCCATGGTCAACGAGTACCTGATGATTGAGTACTTCATGGAGGACCGGGGCCGCTGGTACTTCGCCATGAAGGACCATGAGATTATGATGTGGCTGCTGAAGCCCGACGAGGAGATAACCTGGTGTATACTGGGCTCCCCACGGGATCGTCACTTCAATAATTTCTTCGTACTGCCTGATTTCTCTGTGGAGCAGTACATCAACGCCAAGCTACTGCCAGGGATTCTGGAGGAAGAAGAGTATTAGGAGGGCACTGCGCCCGGCCCATGTCTGATTTAGTCTGTCCATCCTGTAGCTGTCTGTGTGACGATATACGCCTCCATTTTCGGGGGGAGGAGCTCTCCCGCGTGGAGAACGCCTGCCTGAAAGGCTCGGCCTTCTTTCAAGCAGCTTGGAGGCGTGAGGAGCGGCCCTGTCGGGTAGAGGGGTGCCCGGCGTCCTTGGAGGAGGCCGTCGCCGCCGCCGCCGAATTGGTAAAAGGTGCCCGTAACCCAGTCGTCTACGGTTTGGATAACTCTACTATTGAGGCCCAGCAGGTGGCCCTGCGGCTGGCCCGCCG
>JASLXN010000136.1 GCA_030740315.1 Dehalococcoidia bacterium
CCGTTGTAAATGCGGGCGGGGCGGGCCAGGGCATAGGGCATTTCCACGAATTCAAAGCGGTGCCCCATCATACCGGCGATGATATTCACCCAGTCCCTGGTATCCAGCAGGCCATCATCCCGCACATTGTATATTTGACCGGCGCAGGCGTCGGGCTTGTCCACCGCCAGCATCAGGGCGTGGGCCATGTTTTCCGCATAGCCCCTGGACTCAAGGGTCAGGCCGCCGTCCGTCAGGATTAAGCGCTGGCGACCGTCCAGAATGCGGCGCACTATGCTCCACTCCCTGGGGGCGAGTTGGCGAGGGCCGTAAATCATGGGGTAGCGGAAATGGGTGGCGTTATAGTGTCCGGCCTGGTGGCCCGCCATCACGGCCCATTCGGCCTCCACCATGCGGTAGGAGAACTTGTCCACCTCAGGCTCGGTCTGCAGGGGCGCATCCTCGTGGATGGGTATGCGGGAGGGCTCGGACATAGCCAGGTTTATCCATCCCCGGTACACGCCGACACCACCCACCGCTATGAAGCGGGGGGTGCGCTTCTGCATAACCTGGGCCGTGAAGCGCAGCCGTCCGTACATGGCAATTGTAAGGTCGTAGGTATTGCCGCCCAGGGCCTCTTCCAGGGTCTCCACAAAGTGGGGGTCACCGTGGATATGCTCCACCTCCTTGGGCAAGTCTATCTCGTGGGTGCCCCGGTGGAAGATAGTCACCTGGTATCCCCGCTTGATGAGTCCATCTATCACATAAGGGCCGGTGGGGCCGGTGCCGCCGTATACCAGTGCTTTCATCTGCTGCCTCCTTGAGTGCGACTTGCGTCTATATTAACCAGGGGCTGCCGCTTTATCAAGCGGGCAGCAGGCGGCCATTCTGTAGTACCTATGGCTTACTATATCGGTCTTTTGGCGGTAGAATGGAGATGGAATGGCAGCAACCGGGGCAACATCAGGGGTTTTCATCACCTTTGAAGGCGGAGAGGGCGGCGGCAAAAGCCGCCAGTCCCGTGCACTGGCCCGCCATCTGCGCCGCCGGGGCATTCCCGTGCTTCTTACCCGCGAGCCGGGGGGAGAGCCGTTGGCCATCCGGCTGCGCCGCCTACTCAAGGGCAACTCCACCCTCACTCCGGAGGCGGAGCTTTTGCTCTTCGCCGCCAGTCGCGCCCAGCTCACCAGCCGGATAATCCGCCCCGCCCTGGCGGAAGGGAGGGTGGTGGTGTGCGACCGCTATGCTGATTCGACCCTGGCCTACCAGGGCTACGGGAGAGGTATGGACACGGAGGCAATTCGCGCCGCCAACTGCATAGCCATGGGCGGCCTGACGCCCGATATCACCGTCCTCCTGGATGTGCCGACAGAGGTGGGCCTTGCCCGCAAGCACACCGACGACGACCGTTTCATACGAGAACCACCGCCCTTCCACAAGCGGGTACGACAGGGATACTTGGAGCTGTCCCACCTGGAGCCGCAGCGCTGGCTGGTGGTGGATGCCCTACTGCCGGAGAAAGAGGTGGCTCGGGCCGTCTGGGCACGGGTGGCCCCCCTCCTTCCCAAAAGGGATAGGCTATGACCCACCCCCAGACTGAAGGCTCGGGGCGGAGCCGTCTCACCCCTCTATTGAGCCGGTGACAGATATCCCAAGGGGTGGACCGGCTGGCAGCGGAGCTACAACGGGACTACCGCGGCCTTAACCCTCTGTTCTTGGGGGTACTCAAGGGTTCTTTTGTATTCCTATCTGACCTGGTACGCTGCCTGAACTTCCCCGTAGAGGTAGACTTCATCCAGTGTGCCAGCTACGATGATGCCACCACCACCTCGGGTTAAGGTCATCCGCGGCCCCCGTACCCCGCTAAAGGGCAGGCATGTGGTCCTGGTGGAGGATATCGTGGATACCGGCCTCACCACTTGCTTTCTGATGGGCTACCTCCACCGCCGCCGTCTCCTGTCCTTGAAGCTCTGCACATTGCTTGATAAGCCGGAGCGCCGCCAAATGCCTGTGGACTTGACTACCTGGGCTTCACAGTCCCTAACCGCTTCCTGGTGGGATACGGCTTGGACTGTGCTCAGCAGTACCGCTATATAATCCGGCGGCGGGCAGGACAGAGCCTGCCCCGGATAGGAGTTTGAGAGGGGCCTCCACAAAACCGTTATACTCAGCCGTCATAGTGGGTGGTACGGCCCGACCGGAAAAGGCCGTTTTCCGCTCTTGTGTAGATAGGGCATGAGGCATGGTAGAATGAAGATAGACAGGATGCAGTGCTTGCGAGGTCAAATTTCCAGGACGGGGCTATGAAGCTGGAAGAGCTTTCAAACGGGACACTGATAGAGTTGGCAAAGATGTATGCTCGGAACTGGCGGACCTTGGACAGCCTGTGGTTCAGAAGCGTGGAAGACGAATATGGGCTGGACACCGCCGTGCTTCTGGACCTGAAGAACTGGGAGAAGCAAGCGGTGATAGAGGCTGAAAGAATAAAGGAAGTCCTCGGGCTGGACGCAGGTGGGCTACCGTCCGTCCTGACGGCAATCAGTTTTATGAGTTGGCAGGTTGTATCGCCACCCTTCCGATGCGAGGAGGAAGGCCCTGAGAGGGTGGTCTTCTCCTATTCACACTGCCCCGTCCAGGAGGGGAGGATGAGGCAGGGCAAGCCCGAGTTTCCCTGCAGGGACATGAAGCTGACTCTCTTTTCCATGGTGGCTAGGGTGATTGAGCCGAGGGCGGTGGCCACTTGCCTTGCCTGCCCGCCTGGCCAATATTCAGGCGAATACTGGTGCAGGTGGGAGTTCACTTTGAAAGAAGACTCCGCGAGTAGAGATACGGGGCTGGAGGGTAGCTGATGCTCACAGAGTTCATGCATCCGGAGTTGGGCCGGGAGGTGCAGACCTTCGCTGGGTACTATATTCCAATGGAGGAGCACCTGCTTCCGTGCGATGGTCGGGAGGTAATCTACATCTTGGGACAGGTATCTGTTGAGGCATCCTGCTGTGGTCAGGGTAACTGGAGATACATTCAGGTTCCGGGATTTTCGGTGCGCAAACATGCCAGCGAGGGAACGGCGAAGCCTGTATCGGAAGTGGATACCGTGGAGGACGAAGCCATTCGGCGGGACGTAGTCCGGGAGTTGACGGCCAGGTATCCCGATGCTCAGATAGAGATGTGGTAGGCGGCGCCTGTGATTCGTCTATGAGACTCGTCGCCTGCTAACACAGCTTTCATGAACACCCTCTACGGATTTGACTGGTGCCCGAGGGCGGATGGGTGGGAACAAACAGGCTTTGACTTGCACCCCGAAAGCTGATAACTTTTAAACGTAGATGGCCCAGCGTGCTTCACAGCCCAGACAACGCCTGAGCTCCAGCCAAGTCAGTATGGACAAGCTTGTATCCCTGTGCAAGCGCCGGGGCCTAGTCTTCCCCTCCAGCGAAATCTATGGCGGCCTGGGCAGTACTTGGGACTACGGCCCCTTGGGCGTCGAGTTGAAAAAGAACATCAAGGACGCCTGGTGGCGCTCTTTGGTGCAGTCCCGGGATGATGTAGTGGGCATAGATGCCGCTATACTCATGCACCCCCAGGTGTGGGTGGCCTCTGGCCACGCCGAGGGCTTCTCAGATCCTATGGTGGAGTGCAAAGAGTGCAACAGACGGTGGCGGGTGGATGAGGTCATAATCCACAATATGGTGTCTGATAGCAAATGTCCGGAGTGCAGTGCCGTTGACAGCTTCACCGAACCCCGCCAGTTCAATCTTATGTTCAAGACCTTCGTGGGCCCCGTGGAGGAGGGCGCCGCCCAGGTGTGGCTGCGCCCAGAGACCGCCCAGGGCATATTCGTCAACTTCTCCAATGTCCTGAACACTACCCGCAAGAAGCTCCCATTCGGCGTCGCCCAGATAGGCAAGGCCTTCCGCAACGAGATTACCCCCGGCAACTTCATCTTCCGCAGCCGGGAGTTCGAGCAGATGGAGATGGAGTTCTTCGTCAAACCCGGCACCGACGACGAGTGGTTCCGCTACTGGGTGGAAGAGCGCTACCATTGGTACAAGGGCTTGGGCATCCGGGAGGAGAACCTGCGGCTGCGACCCCACGGCGATGACGAGTTGGCCCACTACGCCCGCGGCTGCTACGATGTGGAGTACCTCTTCCCCATCGGCTGGTCTGAACTGGAAGGAATCGCCAACCGGGGCAACTTCGACCTCTCCCAGCACGCCAGCTACAGCGGCAAGGACATGAGCTACTTCGATGAAGAGACCAGCCAGCGCTATACCCCATATGTCATAGAGCCTTCGGCTGGGGTGGACCGCTCCGCCCTGGCCTTCTTGGTGGATGCCTACGACGAGGAGTCTGACCCCTCGCCAACTTCAGGGCAGGGTAAAGAAGAGGTGCGAGTGGTGCTGCGGTTCCACCACGATATTGCTCCCGTCAAGGTGGCGGTGCTGCCCCTGAGCCGGAAAGAGCCACTGGCAGACCGAGCGCGGGATATCTATGCCGAGCTACGGAAGCACTGGGTGGTACAGTATGACGAGGCCCAGAGCATCGGGCGGCGCTACCGGAGGCAGGACGAGGTCGGCACGCCCCTGTGCGTCACCGTCGACTTCGACTCGCTGGACGACAGCGCAGTCACCAT
>JASLXN010000137.1 GCA_030740315.1 Dehalococcoidia bacterium
GGTTTGGGGGGCTTTGCCCCCCAAACCAACCTTAGGTTCAAAGGGGTTATGCCCCGATGATGCTTTGCTCATCGGACTCTCCTGAGGAGCCAGGTCCGAACAAAGTATCGGACTCAGCGAGGTGGAGAGTCCTTATGATCGCAAAGAGAATAGTCCGTGGCGAAAAGTCAGCCGTACTTCGGACCACGGCAGGCAACTATTAGGGGGGTTATTAACTTTACTTCGTCTATTTGGTAGCAGCCGTGGTGGTTGACAGCCGCCGCAGAGCAGCTTTGTAACCCTTTTCATTGTGAAGGTCTCGGAGCACCCCGGCCACCAACCCCTTTGCCCGCTCCAGGCCGCCTTCGCCCCCTAGAATAAGGCCGCGCGCCTGCTGGCCCACCAAGATGGTCAATAGAAAGCCGCCGGTGCCTGTAGCCATCTCCTGGTAAGCCAGAGGCCGCAGCATTTCCTCCAAGAAGAACCGGACCGCCTCTATATGACGCCGCCGGATGGCCCCATAGCCCTTCACCATCTGCGCGCTGCGGGCTGCCAGACAGCCAAGCTCATAGTCCAAGCGGGCGAACTCGACCACCGCCTCCTGGAAAGAGCGCCACATGTCCGCTTCTCGCCCGTAGCGCCGTGAACGACGCCGCCAGCGCCGCATGCCCGTCATCATCAACAGCAGCAGGAAACCGGGCAGTTGAGTAGTGCGGGAGCGGTATCGCAGCACGGCATGACCCCTGAATACTGCGGAGAAGGCCCGGTGCGCAAGAGGGGGCAGCATAGAGAACAACTCATCCGCCTCCGGACTAAAATAGTCCGTGACCTCGTATAACTGGCCCTTCTGGATGCCCATGTTTTTCCGGATGCCGACAAAGCGCCGCTGGCTGGTCTTGAAACGAGCCACCTGGCTGACATCCTCATAGCACATTAGGGATGCCAGGCCGGCGGCGAAGAGGCGGCTCAGCTCGTAGCCCCGGTCTCTGGAATCAACGGAGCATACTACGTTTACCGCGCTGAGAAAATTTGAGGCATAGGATAGGTCCTGGTAGTCCGTCAGCAGATAGCAGGCCTCCACCAGGGTGTCCTGCAACTGGGGGGCGTATTCAGCCACCTCCGAAGTGGCCAGAGAGATGAACCTTCTCCTGGTCCGAGCAGGGAGTTGGGCAGACAATTCCTGGATTCGGTCGTCCCGGCGGCGGGGGGTTACCCTGTCCTCAGAGGTCTCTTTGCGGGTAACATATTTACATCCCAGGTCAAAAGCGCTCAGATTAGCATCCACCGCCACCCCTGTCCGCCGAATGGCCTCCCTGTAGACACCTTCCCCTATCGGCAACACCTCCGAAGCCGACACAACCCCCAAAAGGATGGCGTTAACAGTCACCTCCTCCAGGCCGTTATCGCGGGCCAAGGCCAGGGCGTCAAATCCCGTAAAGTGACCGGCTAACTCCGCCACCAGTCGCCGGATATCCTCGTCGCTGGCTACCCCACCGGATTCTGGCATCTTCTCGGCCAGGGAGTAGACTCTGTGCGTGGAAGCTATGATAGCCGTACTGGGAGAGGCGAACCCCCGCTGCAACGCTCTGCCCAGTTCTAGGAACTCCTGGGCCAGAATTATGTCTACCTCGCCGGGCACGGGAAAGTGGCAGAACATCACATCATCGTCATCTGATCGGGCAACAGGTAGGTCAGGCCCCGTACTAAGGAGGACCTCTATATAGTAGCTGGTGCTGCCGCCCCGTTGGGAGAGTCCGGGAAGGCCCACCGTCTGTGCCGTGTACCCGGCCTGCTGAGCGGCGTTGAAGAGCCAGTCAGCCAGTAACGCGCTACCCTGCCCCCCCACGGCTACGAGGTATATCCTCTTTATCTGAGGCCTGGCTATACTACACCTCCACCCGGAACAGGCTGCGGATAAGGGCGTGGTGCAGGCCGTGCCACAGGCGGGTCCACGGGCGGGGGTTGGCGGCCACCTTCACCCCGTAGAAGGCGGGGCATAGCGCTAGGGCGTGGCTCATCTCCCCACATAGGCTGCAGCCGGTACAGGCGTCGGTGATGGCAGTAACTGGGTCCTCTCGCACCGGACTGGGAGTAGGGGCCAGAGTGAGCGCGGGGCAGCCGTTGGGCCGCACGCAGTTCCGGTCCTCCCGGCACAGGGCGGCGTCCACCCCCAGCCTTTCCCGGACCACGGGTTTGCCTTTGTCTAGGCGCTCTCTGCCCTCTGCCCGCCGGTGCCGCCCCTTCTCTAGTGCACATTCACCGCGGGCCACCAGCACTCGGGGCCCCTTCTCGGCTGATTCCGCGGCCTTTTGATAGGCTCGAAGGGAGGACTTCACATCATAGGGGTCAACCACTTTCACGTACTTCACCCCCATGCACTCAAGGGTCTTAACGATGTCAGAAGACACCTCTTCCCCCCTCAGGTTTGACCCCGTGGAAGGGTTCTCCTGCTGGCCCGTCATGGCGGTGTAGCCGTTTTCAAAGATGACGAGCACGGCGTCCTGGCGGTTGTACACGGCATTGGCCACACTGGTGGCCATGCCGCTGTGCCAGAAGGTGCCATCCCCCATAAAAGCCACTACAGGTTGCTGGGAGACGCGGGAGGCCACGGCGGCGGTGGCCAGCCCCATGCCCATGCCGGTGTAGGAATCATTGCAGGAGAAGGGAGGGAGGCTCCCCATGGCATAGCACCCACTATCGGCTGCGTAATAAGGACGGCCCCTATCCCGTTCTGCCAGCTTCAGCATGGAGAACACCGGTCTCTCCGGGCACCCGGCACAGAACTGGGGGCTGCGGATGGGGAGGGGGGCCGCCAGCGAGGCCGTTTTTTTCAGGTGCCCTGCCAAGGCGGCCGAGCGTTTGTTGACCCGGTACCGGGCCTGCTCCCCTTCAGGGACGGAGTAGACCTTATCGGCCAGAAAATGCCCCAGACCTGGCACCAGCAACTGTGGGGTATATTCTCCATGGCGGGGCAGGATGTCTTTACCATATATCTTGGTGGAGAGGCCCCCCTGCTGGGCGATGGAGCGCACCTGTTCCTCCAGCAGGTTGGGGCTACCCTCCTCTACCACCAGCACCTGCTCCTTGTCTCGCAGGAACCTGGTTATCTCATCCGGCACGAGGGGATGTACCACATTCAGGGCCAGGATGGAGCATGTGCCCTTACCAGAAAGCTCGGCCTCGCCCAGCAGGTGCAGGGAGCGGCAAGTTGTGTTGTAGACGAGTCCGTGGGTGATGATTCCAACCGGCTTCCGGCCGGGCACCAACCGGTTCAGGTGCTCTTTAAGGATATACTCCCGTGCCCGGTCCAGCCTTTCGGTGAACTTGAGCCTCTCCTGCTCAAAGGCGTATGGCGGTAGAGGGAAGAAGTTTGTATCAGAGGCCATGGCCTCTACGGGGTGCCGGGGGCTGATGACCGGTGCCCGGTTATCCTTGCAGGTAAGGCTACCGGTGAGGTTACCAGTGCGCGTGCGCAGCATATAAAGGGCGGGGGCATGGCTGTATTCGGAGATGTTAAACCCCTCCTCCACCATGAGAGCCAGGGTGGCGGGATCCCCCACCGGGTCAATACATACTAGGCCGGACTTGAAGGCGTATGGCAGGCTCCTCTCGGCCACAGCCGTGCTGTCCATCCCGTAGTCCTCCCCCACCACCACTACCACCCCGCCCTTCACCCCCGAGGCCGAAAGATGGGCCAGGCCATCGGCAGCCACATTGGTGCCCACTACCTTCATGCTTATAGCCCCCCGGATAGGGTTGTTTACCGACGCGGCCAGCATTGCTGCGGCTGAGGCCTCGTTAGCCGAAGCATCCACCACCACACCCAGAGGCTCCAGCACCGGGTGGTAGGCGTCCTCCATCACATCGTATAGTCCACTTACTGGGGCACCCGGGTAGCCGCCCAGATAGCCCACACCGGACTGGAGCATGGCCTTGGCGAGGATGAGGAAAGCATCCCCACGCAGCACCTGTCCCCGTCCATAATTGAGCTGGTATATGGCATCGTCCGGGTAGTTACGGCCCACCGTTGACCCCCTTCGGCTGTATCCTGATTGTATTACGTTGCCCCTCTCGGTTCAAACCCCATCTGGCGGCAATCACTTGCCATTTTCCACTCTCTCCGCGTACAAATGCTGATAGCAAATCATTGCCTCCTCACCAGAGAAAAGAGCAGGGATGGTCGCTGACTAGGCTTATCATGACCAAGTTGCGGAGTTGCTGTCTCCGATTTGGTGACTTGCCATCAAGCCCATGTTCGGGGGCTACGGGATTTTTCGCCAGGGCGGCATGTTCGCACTCATCTCAAAGGCAAACCTATAATTCAAAGTGAATGACTTAAACCGTGTCGGCTATTATAGCGCAGGTAGCTGCCGGCACGCCCCCATGCCCTACTACGAGGTGTCCTGAGCCGTCATGGAGGATGCGGCTACCCTGCACGAATGGGCACGCATCAGCATAACCATCGCCCACGAGGCACCGGTGAAGAAAAAAACGAGGCAAGAGAATTTTAGCACCCGCCGCCGGGAAGCCTGAACTTGGCGGCTGTTGACTGCGTTAGCCCGC
>JASLXN010000138.1 GCA_030740315.1 Dehalococcoidia bacterium
GCACTTGCCAGCGCCGAAAACCGCTATCTCCTCCGGCTTGAACCGAGATAGTCCCCTGGCCACCTCGTCCAGGGCCTCATCCCAGGAGGCGGGTACTAGCTCGCCCTCCCGCCGTATCATTGGGGTAGTGAGGCGTTCAGGGTGGTGCACCATTTCCACCAACCCGAAACGGCCTTTGACACATGCTTGGCCCCTGTTGGCGGGGCCATCGGGGTCGGGGATGGAGCGCGCTAGCCGCCCGTCCTTTATCTCCAGCAAAAGCTGGCAACCCACACCGCAGTAGGGGCAGGTGGTGTTCACGGTCTGGTCAGGAGCACCCTGGTAGTTGAAGTCCCGCTCCATGATAGCGCCCACGGGACACATATCCACACACGCGCCGCAGAATTCGGAGCCGGAATCCTTATACGGTTGGCCGAAGGTGGTGCCCACTATCGCCTGGCTGCCACGGTAGGTGAAGGCCAAGCAGCCGTTGGCCCGCACATCCTGACATACCCGCACGCAGCGGCCACACAGGATACACAGGTTGAAGTCCCTCACAATAAAGGGGTCCTCATTTTGGACTGGCATATGTCGGTAGTGGTAGCCCAGAGTCATGGGGCGGTGCTTCATGTCTACATAGTCAGACACGCTCTGAAGCTCACAACGCCCGTTCTTGGGGCAATATACACAGTGCATATTGACCGAGGGCACCCGCTGGCACACCTCAAAGGTGTTGCAGCGCTCCTTTTTCCAGCACACTAGGCAGGCGTGGGGGTGTTCGGTGTAGACCATCTCCAGCACCTGGCGGCGCAACTCCTCCAACTGAGGTGTCTTGGTACGCACTACCATATCCTGAGTGGCGGGGGTGGTGCAGGATGTGGGGAGGCCCCTCATCTTCTCTATCTCCACGATGCACATGCGGCACCCGCCGTATGACTCCAGCTTGGGATGGTGACACAGGGTGGGTATATACATACCGGATCCCTTGGCGGCATCCAGCACGGTGCCGCCTTTGGGAACGGTTACCTCATGGTCGTCAATGGTTAGGGTGATGAGTTCCTGGGCCATTCAGTCACCTCTTTCCAGGTCACAGTTCAGGCAGCGGCGGGACTCGTCCACCGCCATCTCCGCACTGTATCCCAGTTCACAAGTGGTGAAGTCGTTGTGGCGTGCCCCCTCCGCCATGGGAATGGGCACCCGGAGGTGCTCTCCCTCGTCCACCGGGATTGTAGCCGCGTACCCTACCTCAGGGTTCAGCAGCACTTCACTGATGTCGCCGTCTCCACCCAGGTAGCGGTCTATGGCCTCAGCTGCCCGGCGCCCCTGGGCGATTGACTCTATTACGGTGGACGGTCCGGTAACGCAGTCACCTCCGGCGAACACGCCGGAGGCCGCGGTAGCCAGTGTATCCTCCTCCACGCTCAGGGTATTACCCTTGACGGTGGGCAGGTCAATGCCGGAGGGTAGCAGAATCACTTGTCCCACAGCGGCCACGACGGTGTCAAAGTTCCGTACGAACTCGCTCCCTTCTACGGGTACAGGCCGGCGCCGGCCGGAGGCATCCATATCCCCCAGCTTCATGCGTCGCAACTCCACCTTGATGGCACCGTCCTCCCGCCACACTCGGGTGGGGGCCACTAGCGGCACCAGTCCCACGCCCTCCTCCTCGGCCTCGTTTACCTCCTCATCCAGGGCCGGCATCTCCTGCCGGGTGCGCCGGTAAAGAATGGTAACTTCCGAGGCCCCCAGGCGTAGGGAGGTGCGAGCAGCATCTATAGCCGCGTTGCCACCGCCTATTACGGCCACTCGTTGGCCCACGGACACATCTCCGCCCAGCGCCACCTGACGCAGCAAAGTGACCGCCTCGGTCACCACCCCCTCTTCCCCTTCAGCCCCGGTACGCTGGCCCCGGTGCGCGCCCACAGCCAGAAATATGGCATCAAAACCCTGCCCTTGGAGCTCCTCCAGTGAGATGACCGGTGCATTCGTCCTGATGGTCACGCCCACCCTCTCAACCTCGGCAATTTCATCGTCCAGAACCTTCCGGGGCAGCCTGTAGGCCGGTATGCCTACCCGTAACATGCCACCCGCCTGGGACAGAGACTCAAACACGGTCACGGAGTGTCCCTTTTTGGTCAGATAGACGGCGCAGGTCAGCCCCGCCGGGCCTGAACCTACCACGGCCACCTGTTTGCCCGTAGGCGGATCGTGTCGCTCACGCTCCCGCCAGGCGCCGTCGTCGTTCTCACTGGCTGTGCGTTTTAGAGCACGGATGGCAATAGGGTCATCGACCTTTCCGCGAGTGCACCGGGTCTCGCAGAAATGGGTGCAGACGTGGCCCAACACGGCGGGGAAGGGTACGGTCTCCCGGTTCACCGCTAGGGCCTCGGCGAACTTGCCCTCTTTACACAGGCGGACATAGCGGTATGCCTGCACCCCGGCTGGACACACATGGTGGCATGGGGCCACCACTAGCCCTTTGCAGACCGCCGCCCGGCACAACTTTTTATTGATATGCTCCTCGTACTCCTTTCGGAAGTAGCGGATAGTGGTCAGCACGGGGTTGGGCGCTGTCTGCCCCAGGCCGCACAGCGCGGTGGACTTGACCGTCTCAGCCAGGCTCTCAAGCTGCTCTATATCCCCCGGCTTACCCTCACCGTAGGATATGCGCTCCAACATCTCCAGCATCTGGCGGGTGCCGACACGGCACGGCACGCATTTGCCGCAGGACTCCGACTGGGTGAAGGTGAGGAAGAAACGGGCCAGGTCTACCATGCAGTTGTCATCGTCTAGGACTACCATGCCGCCGGAGCCCATGATGGAGCCTGCTTGAGTCAGGGCCTCGTATTCGGCTGGCAGGTGTATAAGGTTGGCGGGCAGTGCACCTCCGGAAGGCCCCCCGGTCTGGACGGCCTTGAGGCGCTTCCCGGAGGAGACGCCGCCGCCGGCATCGAAAATAATCGTCTCCATGGTGGTACCCATGGGCACCTCTACCAGGCCGGCGTTGGCCACCTTGCCTGTGAGGGAGAAGATGGCGGTGCCCTTGCTCTGCTTGGTGCCTACGGAGGCGAACCATTCGGCCCCGTCGCGCAGGATGCCGGCCACCGCCGCCATGGACTTCACATTGTTGATGTTGGTGGGCTGGCCGAAAACCCCTTTCACCGCCGGGAACGGAGGCCGCGGCCGTGGCATGCCGCGCTTGCCCTCGATGGAGGCGATGAGGGAGGTCTCCTCGCCGCAGACGAATGCCCCCGCACCCTCCCGTATTTCTATGTGGAAGCTGAACCCCGAGCCTTGTATGTTTTCTCCCAAGAAACTTCGTTTCTCAGCGTTCTCGAGGGCCAACACCACCCGCTTTACGGCTAGGGGGTATTCCGCCCGCACATAGATAAAGCCGCGGTTGGCACCGATGGCGTAGCCGGCAATGGTAAGCCCCTCAATGACGGCGAAAGGGTCCGCCTCCAGTATGGAGCGGTCCATAAAAGCGCCTGGGTCGCCTTCGTCGGCGTTGCAGATGACATACTTGTCCTCGTCCGGAGAGGCGCGGCAGAACTGCCACTTCTGAAATGTGGGGAAGCCGGCGCCGCCCCGTCCCCGCAGCCCTGAGGCCTTAACCTCCTCTATCACCCGCTCCGGAGTCATCTCCAGAAGCGCGGTGCGTAGTCCCTTGAACCCGCCCACCTCCAGGTACTGGTCAATTTCCTCGGGGTTGATGTGGCCGCAGTTATGCAGTATGAGCCGCTTCTGGGCTTTGTAGAAGGGGACTTCCTCGTAATGCGGAATGGCCTCACCTGTTACCGGGTCATGGTAGAAGAGCCGTTCCACCGGCTTACCCCCTACAAGGTGGTTGCCGACAATATCGGCGGCGTCATCCGGCTGCACCTGGGTGTAAAATATGCCCTCCGGCCTTACAGCCACAATTGGGCCCTGCTGACAGAAGCCGTGGCATCCAGAGAAGCGGATCTCCACCTGGTCACCGATGCCGTGCTGGGCCACCGCTGCCTCTAGCGCCTCCCGCACCGGCTCCGACTTGTTGGAGACACAGCCGGTCCCCTGGCATACGAATATAACCCGGTGTCCGTTCTCCTGCTGGCTCAACTGGTTGACCCCATTTTTCGGGCTTCAATTATATCCAAGGCCTTGCCCGGCGTCAGCTTGCCGTGTGTCTCCTTGCCTACCATCATGGTTGGCGCCAGGGCGCAGGCGCCTATGCAGGCTACGGTCTCCAGGGTGAACTCGCCGTCCTCGGTGGTCTCTCCCACCTCTATCCCCAACTCCTGTTTCAAAGCCCGTAGCACCCTAGACGAACCCTTGACATGGCATGCGGTGCCCCGACAGGCCATGATGCGGTGTTTACCCGATTTGGAGAGATAGAACTGGGCGTAGAAAGTGGCCGTTCCGTATACCTCGCTGGGGGAAACCCTGAGGTGGCTGGCTATCTGACGAAAGGCACCTGGCGGCAACCACCCAAGCTCACCCTGTACTTTTTGCAGCGCCACGATGACATTGGAGGAGTCCCGCTGCAGGGGGGCGATAATCTCTGCGACACGCTTCTTTAA
>JASLXN010000139.1 GCA_030740315.1 Dehalococcoidia bacterium
GTATCGCTGCACGACTCCAGCAGCCGCCAGGAGAGATCCCGGGGTGCCTCCCTGCCTGAGGTCACCAGGGTGCACCTGGGTGGGGAACCGTTTACCCAGCCCAAGCCCCCGCTGATTCCGGAGATGGCTCCACCCCTGGCGCACACCGCCGAGGTATACCGCGCCCTAATCATGGGCACCGGGGACTATGTGCGCAAAAACGGCTTCCATAAGGTGGTTATTGGCCTATCCGGTGGCATAGATTCTAGCCTGGTGGCCACCATAGCCACGGACGCCCTGGGGCGGGACTCGGTGATAGGTGTTACCATGCCATCCCGCTACACCTCCGAGGCCAGCCAGAGTGACGCCCAGGCTCTGGCCCAGAACCTGGGCATTGAGGTCATTCAGGTGCCCATAGAGGAGCCCTTCTCCGGCTTTTTAAGCGCCCTGGAAGGCCCCTTTAGCGGCACCCAGCCGGGCGTGGCTGAGGAGAACCTTCAGTCCCGCAGCCGGGCCAACATCCTGCTTTCCTTGTCCAACAAGTTCGGTTGGCTGGTGCTGACCACCGGCAACAAAAGCGAGTTGGCGACAGGCTACGCCACTCTAGCCGGTGATCTTTCCGGGGGCTTTGCGGTTATCAGGGATGTGCCCAAGACCCTCGCTTTTGAGCTAGCCCGTTACCGCAACCAGTCAGCGGGGGAGGACATTATCCCGGAGTCCGTGCTGACTAAGCCCCCTTCTGCGGAGCTGCGCCCGGACCAGAAGGACTCTGACTCCCTACCCCCTTACGAGGTTCTGGACCCCATCCTCAAGGCCTATGTTGAGGAAGACAAGAGCTTGGCGGAGATTGTGGCCATGGGATACGACGAGGCCACGGTAAACCAGGTGATGCGGATGGTGGACCGTAACGAGTACAAACGCCGGCAAGGGCCGGTGGGAATAAAGATAACCCCTCGGGCCTTCGGCCGGGACCGGCGCATGCCCATTGTAAACCTTTACCGGGACTCATGAATGCCCTCCATCAAATAGGAGGCCATACCAAGAGCGCCGGCCATCTCTCCCAAGGAGCCCTGTACCAGCCTCACTCCCTGCACCGCAGAGGGGAAAGCGCGGCTTAACATAGTGGCCCTGGCCGGGGCCAGCAGTATCTCCCCCATGCGGGACACACCGCCCCCCACCACAATAACCTGCGGGTTGAACAGGTTCACCATGCTCCCCAGCCCTATCCCTAAGTAGGTAGCCGCCCGTTCTACCACCTCCAGGGCCAGACTATCACCCTTCCCTGCCGCCTTGCCTATAAGCTCCGCGGTCACCGTATCCAGGTGGCCTCCGGATAACTCCAGCAGCATGCCGGCCTCACCCACCTCCAGGCGGCTGCGTGCCTCGCGCGCCATTGCGGGACCGGACGCCAGCGCCTCCAGGCAACCCTGCTGCCCGCAGGTACAACGGGGGCCGTCGGCCTCCACCGTAATATGGCCCACTTCTCCCGCTGTGCCCAAGGCGCCGGTATAAAGCCGTCCCCCCAGCACCAGCCCACCTCCAATGCCGGTGCTCACTGTTATGAAAACAAGATGGTTAGAGCCCTGGCCTGCCCCGAAGCGGTGCTCGCCCAGTGCGGCAGCATTGGCATCGTTCGCCAGCAGGGTGTTCAGACCCAGAGCCGCCTCTACACGCTCCTGAAGCGGCACACGGTCCCACCCGGGCAGGTTGGGCGAGGTCACCACTATCCCCTTTTCCACATCCACCAGCCCTGCACAGGCGATGCCGGCCCCCACTACATCCGCCACCCCCAATCCGGCTTCCTTTATGGCCAGGTTAAGCCCCTTGATTACCCGGCCTATTACAACTTCCGGGCCTTTTTCTGCCTCTGTAGGCAGTGTTGCCTGCCCCAGCACAGTGCCATCTTCAGCCACCACAGCCGCCATCACTTTGGTACCCCCGATATCAGCCACCACGACCGCGGACTTTACCATAACGCCTCCCGCCGGATATTGTAGTCCATAAGCAAGGCTCCAGGCTACCCTACAAGGTAATTGTAAGTATCTGGAACCCCTGTTACAATTGGATAGAAATCTATGCACAAGAAATGGGATGTCATCATTGTGGGAGCGGGTCCGGTGGGCAGCTACTTGGCGTCACGCCTGGCGGGGTGTGGTCTGTCTACCCTGATACTTGAGGAACACCTAGACATAGGCCGTCCCTCCTGCTGTAGCGGTATCGTAGGCACATCATGCCTTAGCTCCTTCCCCATACCCCCACGGGTAATACTACGGGAGACATCTTCAGCCACATTTTACTCGCCTTCGGGGAAGACGCTGCGGGCAGCCACGCCTAATCCCGTAGCTTTTGTAGTTGACCGTCCCATGCTGGACCAGTCGCTTGCTGAGCACGCCCAGGAATTAGGCGCCGTTCTCAGGCTGGGCATGGGTGTAAGAGGACTGAAGATAAACGGGGAGGGGGTGACAATCCAGGTGGGGGGTAACGGACATGATGACCTCCACGCCCGGGCCGTAGTTCTTTCCACCGGCTTCCCCTCCAGTTTGCCAGAGGTGGCCGGGCTGGGGCTAATTGCCCGCTGGGGTATCGGCGCTCAAGCCGAAGTCCCGGTAAACGGGTTGGAGGAGACTGAGGTATACCTGGGCCAGGGGATAGCCCCCGGCTTCTTTGCCTGGCTGGTGCCCACCACACCCGGTAAGGCCTTGGCCGGGGTTATCTCCTCCCAAACCGGGCCTTACCTGCAAGCGCTGCTCAAAGACCTCCGCCAGCGCGGCAAGGTAAAGAGCCAAGAGAGCCAGATATGTTTCCGTCGCATCGCCTTCTCCCCCCGCTCGCGCACCTACGGCGCACGGGTGCTGGCGGTGGGAGAGGCCGCCGGTCAGGTAAAGGTGACCACCGGTGGCGGTATCTTTTACGGCCTGGTATGCGCTGAAGAGGCGGCCCAGACCCTGAAGCGGGCCTTCGGCAGCGGCGATCTTTCATCCCGCTCTCTGGCTGGATATGAAAAGGGGTGGAAGTCCCGCTTGGGCACGGAGTTCAAGGTTGGAGCTTGGGCACGGAGTCTCTACGGGAGGCTTTCAGACCGTCGCATAGACGACATCTTCGCCCGGGTTCAGGGATCCGATATCGTGCCCACCGTCACCGGAATGGATGATTTCTCCTTCGACTGGCACTCCCCTGCCATTGCCCAAGCCCTGAAACACCAAGCACTACAGGGGCTACGCCGCCTGTTCCCTTTTCGTGACACACATTGATGGCCTACTAACGTTATGAGAACCAGAAAGTAGGCACCTTCATCTCCGGGGTTCGGCAATCACGTGCGGTGCAGTTGCCCAGGCGTAGTTCTCTTACTAGGTCCTCCTCGGTGTGGATCCCGTTGCTGAACACGGTGGCACAGGAGCCTATCTGGCGGAGCATGTGTGCATCGCTGGCACCGATTGTTTTTAGGCCAAGCCGCTGGCACAGTTCCAGGCAGAAAGCTACATCCTCAGCAGCACTCCACCCGTTGGCTGCCTCCACACCATCCACCATTTTAAATATGGGCCGCTCCAGGGCCTGTTCCATCGTCACGCGGGGCGTGCTGCGCATCATTATGGGCCGGGAAATCTCCACCCTGAAGGGATGTGCCAGGAAGGTAACGCCTCCGTGGTCAGCCACATAGCTACAGAGGTCCGCCGCCCGGTAGCAGGTACGCGGTATGCTGTCCACCCCGAAGACAAGGATGTCCCCATACTCCGTGCCGGTCTCCATCCCTTCCAGCACCATAAAGTCATATTCCCTGGACAGCCTTTCGGCCACCCCGGTCTTCTCCATACCATGCTCTGTTATGCACACACCGTCCAGTCCCGCCTTGCGCGCCCAGGCTGCCAAGTCCTCGTACTCTATAGCGCTGTCTCCTGAGCCTGGTCGGGTGTGCACATGGAGGTCGAAAACCATCATAACTGCTGCCTTGGAGTGGCCATCCGGCCATTGTAACCATAAAAGCTGCGGGCGGTCAAACCGGAGTGACGAGGTCGGCTTACGCACTCTTTTCTTCTCGGCCCCTTTTTTTGTGGGGGGGCTTTGCCTCCCAGATATAAACACAGGACGGGGGTCGATTGACTTATCACCCCCACCCCGGTAATCTGGGCTTCAGCCATGCCCATCCATGTGCTTCCCCAAAAGGTTGTATCCCGCATCGCCGCCGGTGAGGTAGTGGAGAGGCCAGCCTCCGTGGTGAAGGAGCTTGTGGAGAACGCCTTAGATGCCGGAGCCTCCCAGATAACGGTAGAGGTAAAGGGGGGCGGGGTAGATGTCATCCGGGTGCTGGATAACGGCCACGGCATCCCCCCCCAAGAGGTGGAAATGGCCTTCCAGCGCTACGCCACCAGCAAAATCAGCAGCACTGAAGACCTGGACGGGATAACCACCCTAGGCTTTCGAGGAGAGGCTCTGCCCGCTATGGCCGCCGTGGCCGAGGTGGAGATACTGACCCGCCACCTCAGGGAAAAGGTGGGCACCTATATCAGC
>JASLXN010000013.1 GCA_030740315.1 Dehalococcoidia bacterium
CGGATATTATACGATGGACAGCCGGTGTATTACCGCATGTCCCTGCTGCGCTACCCCAGCCAGTACGGGGCGGCCTTGGTGGGGGGGCGCTTTACCTACGCCATGCACGGCAGCTACTCCATAGCCGAGGACGGCACCTGGGGACCCCTGCCTTCCCTGAAGGAGTTGGGGATAACCATCCGTACCCGGGATGATGCCCTGAGGGTGCTGGCAGACCACTGTATGCTCAACCGCCCCTTGATGTGGACAGAGTATATCCCATCCAAGGTGCAGGAACATATAATGCTGGCACGGGACTGGAATGTAGACGGGGTGCTCTACCACCTGGACCTGGGGTGCAAGTTCATCGCAGCCGGGCACCAGGAGGCCAGGCTGGCGGTGCAGAACATGGGTAAAAGCACCATGTCCTTCGAGGCGTCAAGCTCCGACCCCAGGGACCTCGCCGAGGGCCAGGTGGTTGACCAGATGGATACTTTCCTACGCAATATGGGCCTGACACCAACGGAGGACGGAAACGGCCATCGGGCTGGTGACGACGAATAACGTTAGGGGACGGCCTCTGTGAGGCTATTGCTCATTGGAGCTCTGGCGGCGGCCCTGGCCTACCTATTTTGGCGTCTCCGTACGCCATCCCGGAAAGACCCGGAGTTGCCACTGCAGCTCCCCACCGGGGAAATAGAGTTGGTGTGCCCGGCCTGTGGCCGCGACAAGTGGCAGGTGCGGGGCAGGCTCAGCCCGAACAAGGCACTTATGTTACAATGCACCAGTTGCAGCCGTACCATCACCTTCCAAGGGGATATGGAGCGGGTGGACCACCACCCCAGCCACCCCAACAACGAAGGCTAATCCAGGGTAAAGGGGAATTTATGACCACGATGTCAATGGAGGAGAGGCTCCACCGCTCGGTGGCCGGGGACGCCGCTATTATCGCCACTATGGCCCAGTCCACCAAGGAGAAGTACGGGGAAGAGGGTTTGGCCGCACTCCGTGACAGCCTGGAGCAGACCTACCGCCGCCTCATCCCGTCGGTTGCTCGCCAGGCCGGTGCCCGTGTTGGTGACGGTACCATAGAGGACTGGGCCACGGTGGAGGCCTACATCTGCCGGATGGGAGGCATGGAGTTTGAGTTAGAGGTTACGCCTGAGAAGGGCATACTCCGGGTAAACTCCTGCCCCATGGAGGGGCAGTTCCGGCGCATATCTCAGGACTGCTGCCCGGAGGTGTAGGCATTGAGCGGGGAATCGCCGGTGCCATCAACCCCAATCTGGAGGTAAAGGGCAGCCGTTACCTGCCCCGTGGCGAGGGCTGCTGCGAGATTATCTGCCAGCTGAAACCCACAACCTGAGCCACAAGCAGCCTTTGCCCATACCCACTAGCCCCTGAATCCCCACACTGTGTCCAAGGTAAGGAGCACATCTCATACCTATGCCGGCTGCAACATGACCGCTTGGGGCAGCTTGTCCATCACACTGAGATGTCTGTGGCTTTTTCTCAACTCGCTTGGACAAGCCAAGTTATAGCCGGAAGAGTAGTCTGAATCAGTTCCTAAGTTCTCGGCTGGGAGGAAAAGACCGACAGGTTTTATTCAAAGAGGTCGCAAGGGGTTTGACCATCCTCCTTGACTCGGCGGTGTTCGTTTAAAGATTGGCTTGTCATATCCCCCTCCGTCTCCCTGACTGTGACTTGCTGTTGAGGTTCATAGCATAAAGTTGAGCCATCCTATTACAAGTTGCCCGCGCCGCTGAAGGTAATCATCAGTTCAGGTGTTCTTGATCCTATCTATCATGGGCTATGTTGGTTAACCATTGTGCCCATAGTTGAACCTAAACTGGTACCCAGCCAGGATCCGAATTCCCCCGTGGTGCATATTACACGCCGGCGATACTTCATCGGCAAGAGTGAAGGGAGAGGGGTTTGGCTCTCCAGCTAAATCTAACTTGATGGGTGGGTGGGAACAGCAAAGGCAACTTTGCGGCCCCGTAACGCCCGTTTCTAATCCCCCGGCCACGCTGCCATGATAGGGGTAATTTGGTAGCACCAGCACGGTGTGCCCTGCGGGCTGGAGAGGGGTTTATATCCCATTCCCTGCTCATGGTGGCCACCAGCACCCTGGGTAACGCCTTCAACTATTTCTACCATGTGGCCGTGGGCCGTTGGCTGGGACCGCAGGAGTGCGGCGCCTTTGGTGCTCTTTCGCCATATTCTACTTCGTGGGCGTGTCCTCTACCGTCGTGCAGTCCTCCGTGGCCCGGTTCGTGCCAAGCTACACCCCAGCGGGGCCTTAATGGGACTGAGGTGGTTCTTCATCGCCATAATGGCCCGGCTTTCCCTGGTGGCAGTAGCCCTATTATTTACCATAGCGGCGGTCTCCCCGCTGATAGGTGGCTTTCTAAGGATCCCCACCGGGCTGGTAGTCATCACCGGGGTCACTGATATGGCCGCAGTCATGCACTCGGCAGCCTCGGGGGCCATCTAGGGCCGGCAGCTCTTTCGTTTTCTGGGAAGCGTACACTTCGCCACCTATGGGTCCAAATTCCTGTTAGCAGTATTGCTGCTCTAGCTGGGACGAGGGGTGAGCGGAGCATTGTGGGCCATGGCTCTGGGATATATGTTCGCGCTTGCGGTTGCGGCGTGGCCCCTGCGGGATGCTGGCCGATGTATCAAGGCTGTGGCTTTCCCCGCCCAACTGATGTGGATGTAAAAAAGGGGGACCGACGGCCCAGTGGACCGGTCAGCCCTCCAAGCACCTAAGGACTCACAGGCCCAAATCGGAAGCAATCTCCTGCATAGCCCCCACCCCCAGGGAGACGAACTCCTCCAGGTCCAGCCCCAACCATTCCTGACACCGGGAGATGTGCTCCCTGTTGGCACCGGCGGCGAAACGCTTCTCCTTGAAACGCTTGAGCACAGAGGCCGCCGTCATCCCGGATATCCTGTCCGGTCGCACCATTGCCACTGCCGCTATAAGGCCGGTAAGGGGGTCCGCGCAGAAAAGGGCCCTGTCCAGCAGGCCCACCTGGGGCACACCGTGGGCCTCGTTGTGTGTCAGCACAGCCTGGACAATGTCTTGGGAGAGGCCCATCCCCCGCAGTAACTCCGCGCCCTCCTTACTGTGGCGGGCCATGTCACCCCCAGTAAGCTCCACATCTATATCATGGAGCAGCCCCGCCAGCGCCCACTCATCTGGGTCTCCCCCCAAGCGCCGGGCGAGGGCCGCCAGGATGGCCTCCGTTGCCAGCATGTGCTTAATGAGATTGGCGTTTTTTACTTTTTTTTGGACTGCGGCCAGTGCCTTTTCCCGCGTCATAGCTAATTCCAGTCCCGTATTCCGTTTTACCCACCAATTGTAACACTGAAGGCAGTAGGGCAGTTACAAGGTTCGCTACTCCAGTTCCGGCACTTCCCTCATCCAGGATACCAGTGCAGCCCCGATGATGAAAAGTGCTATGCCCAACCCAAAGGCCGGATAGTAGCTGCCGGTACGATCAAAGACAAACCCCGCTACCATAGGTCCCGATGACGCCATCACAGCCCCTCCCAACTGCACTCCTCCTATTACCGCCGCCACGGACCCGATGCCGAAGAACTGCGCCGCCAGGAAGGGCATCAGCACCGCATAGCCCCCCCAGGCAAAGCCATACAACGCCACAAAGGGGTATATCATCGACGGATCCCGCATGACAAGTAACCACGCCAGGCCCGTAATTGAAAGCAGGGCACTGAGCATCCAAGGTCCCCGCCCCCCGAAACGGTCGGCTAGGTAGCCCGTGAATATCATACCCACAAACCCGCAAATGCCCACCATGGAGACCAGTGTGGCCCCTTTTGCCGCCGCAAGGCCCAAGTCTGTGGAGAAGGTCACCATATGGGCCACAACCATGTGCACCGCGGATAAAGAGGTGCCGGAGGCCAGTAATACCTTCCAGAAGGTCGCGGTTCTAATTGCTCGCGACAGGCTGTACCCACTAAGCCGACGTGCGCTGGCAGTCGGCAGCCTGCCTCCCATCAACTGTCCCAGCGACAGCACCAGAAGCCCTATGACCACCCCCACCAGCATATAAGTCTGTCTCCACCCCAACGCGGACATAACCTCTGAAAGGGCCAGTGGCACTATTGCCGTCCCCAGGGTGATTCCAGAGACACCCACGCTCAGGGCCAAGCCCCGCCGCTGGTGAAAGCGCCGGCTCACAGCCCCTACCACTGGCACAAAGACGGTGGCACCCCCCATACCTGTCATCAGGTACAGCGCGTAAAGCTGCCACAGTTCCTGCACCTGGGATAACAACAAGTAGCCCACACCCAACAGCACTGCCCCCACTGACACTAGGGGCCGGGCACCATATTTATCTGCCAGGTAGCCGGTCAACGGGGATAGTATTCCCTGGCCCACCATAGCCGCTGACAGGGCACCAGCGGTCCCTCCTCTCGACCATTCGAAGTCGTCCAGAAGGTACTTCAGAAAAACATTGAAGGCCACGAAGCTGCCTATAATAGTGGTGGTGATAAGCATGCCCGCTGGGGCCACAACCCAGTCCGGCAGCCACGATGCCTTTAATTTCTCCAAATCAGTTACCGCTGGCAGGTACGGGCTGGCCCAAATCACGGGCAAGCAGCTTTTTTATGTACTGGCCGGTGCTGGAGCTGCCTACCTCGGCCACACGCTCCGGGGTGCCTTGAGCTACAACATAGCCACCTCTATCCCCCGCCCCAGGCCCCAGGTCTATCAGCCAGTCGGCGTTTTTGATGACATCCAGATGGTGCTCAATGACCACTACCGTGTTGCCGCCGTCCACCAGGCGGTGCAACACCTGGAGTAGGGCGGCTACATCGCTGAACGACAGTCCGGTGGTAGGCTCATCCAGGATATACAACGTGTTGCCGGTAGCACGCCGAGACAGCTCGGTGGACAGCTTTACCCGCTGGGCCTCACCTCCAGATAGGGTGGTGGCCGGCTGGCCCAGGCGTATATAGCCCAGCCCCACATCCCTCAACGTCTCTAACTTGGACCTGATTTTGGGTTGGGCGGAGAAGAAACCTAGGGCCTCCTCCACCGTCATGTCCAGCACATCTGCTATGCTTCTGCCTTTGAAATAGACCTCAAGCGCCTCCCGGTTGTAGCGCTTCCCCCCGCACACTTCGCAGGACACGGTGACATCGGGCAAGAAGTGCATCTCAATCTGAATGTAGCCCTCCCCATGACAGGCCTCGCACCGCCCACCCCTGACGTTGAACGAGAAGCGGCCCGGGGTATAGCCTCTGACGCGGGCCTCCGGAAGGGAGGCGAAAACCTCACGGATGGGTGTAAAGGTCCCGGTGTATGTAGCCGGGTTGGAGCGCGGGGTGCGGCCGATGGCGGACTGGTCTATGCCCACCACCTTATCAATGTGCTCCACCCCTTCCAGGCCATCGCATTCCCCTGGCCTCTCCCGGGACCGGTAGAGGGTCTGGGCCAGTTTATTGTAGAGAATATCATTCACCAGCGTGCTCTTGCCCGAGCCCGAAACACCGGTGACCCCCACCAGTTTGCCTAAGGGGATGCGAACATTGAAGCCCTTCAGGTTATTCTGCCGAGCACCTAGCACCGTTAAGCAGGGGCCGTTGCCCTTGCGCCGCCGCCGGGGGATAGGGATTTTTTTGGCCCCGCTAAGGTACTGCCCGGTGATGGATTGTGGAGCACGCTTAACCTCCTCCATCGTGCCCACCACCACCACCTCACCACCCCGCTCCCCGGCCCCCGGTCCCATATCGATGATGAGGCCAGCTGCACGCATCACCGCCTCATCGTGCTCCACTACTATAATGGTGTTACCCAGGTCCCGCAGCCGCTTCAGGGTCTCGATCAGACGGTAGCCATCGGCGGGATGCAGCCCCACCGTAGGCTCATCGCAAATATAGAGCACCCCCATTAGGCCACTGCCTATTTGAGTGGCCAGCCGGATGCGCTGTGCCTCCCCTCCGGCCAGGGTGGTAGAGGACCGGTCCAGGGTGAGGTATTCCAGCCCAACATCGTGCAGGAAGCCCAACCGAGAGCGGATCTCCTTGAGCACCTGGCGAGCTATTATCTGCTCTCTGGACGAGAGGACATCGCTACTCTCAAGGTGATTCACCCATTCCAGGGCCTCATTCACCGGCAGCGCTGTTACCTCCATGATGTTCCTGGATTCTACGGTCACCGCCAGCGCCTCCGGCCTAAGCCGTTTCCCCTGACACCTGGTACAGGGATGGGATGACATATGCTTCTCTATCTCTCCTCGCACCAGATCCGAGTTGGTCTCTTTATAGCGCCGCTCCAAATAAGGCACCACTCCTTCAAAGCCAGTGAAGTGCGCGCGAACCCTGCCATAGCGGTTTCGGTACTTTACCATGTGTCCATCCTCACCGTAGAAGACCATCCTCAGGTTATCTTCGGAGAGCTCGCTAACGGGCACTTCCGTAGAAAAGCCGTGCTGGCGTGCCACATCCTCAAGCTGGTTTGAGCCCCAGGAGTTGTTCCAGACCCAGGATTGGATGGCACCCTCCGAAAGGGAGAGAGCTTTGTTGGGCAACAGCAGCTCCGGGTCTACCTCCAGCTTGTTGCCCAGTCCGGTGCAGGCGGGACAGGCCCCATGGGGGCTGTTGAAGCTGAAGGTGCGCGGGGCGATTTCCCCCAGGCTTATGCCGCATTGGACACAGGCGAAGTGCTCAGAGAACAGCACCTCCTCACCCCCCACGGACGCCACCAGCACCACCCCGGCCCCCATACGCAGGGCCGTCTCCACGGAGTCGGACAAACGGCTTTCCTCCACCTCCCGGGCCACCACCCGGTCCACCACCACCTCTATGCTATGCTTCTTGTTCTTATCTAACCGGAACTCCTCAGAGAGATCAGCCAACCTGCCGTCCACCCTCACCCGCACATAGCCCGCTTTGCGCAGGTCTTCAAAGACCCCCAGGTGCTCACCCTTACGGTCCTGCACCAGCGAGGCCATTATCTGTAGGCGCTGGCCCTGCTGATAACTATTCAGGGCGTCCACAATCTGCTGCACCGTCTGGGGAGCAATCTCCCTGCCGCACTGGGGGCAGTGGGCACGCCCCACCCGGGCGAAGAGAAGCCGAAGGTAATCATAGATTTCCGTGACAGTCCCCACGATGGAGCGGGGGTTTCGGGAGGAGCCCTTCTGGTCTATGGATATCGCCGGGCTCAATCCTTCAATGTAGTCCACATCGGGCTTCTCCATCTGTCCTAGGAACTGCCGCGCATAGGATGAAAGGGACTCAATATAGCGGCGCTGCCCCTCGGCGTAGATGGTGTCAAAGGCCAAGGAGCTCTTGCCTGAGCCGGAGACACCGGTTATGACCACCAATTTGTCCCTGGGGATAGCGACGTCTATGTTCTTGAGGTTGTGCTCCCGAGCACCCCGGACTACGATAGCATCTGTGGTCATACCAGTCCCCCATTGTACACCCGGATACCCCACCAAACAAGTTACGGTGAGCCTCGTGGGTGCAGCCTTCCCCATAAGAGCAGACAAAATGAGGGCAAATAAGCAGAAAGGTCCATGCCTTCCAGAAGCCTTGACGCTCTCGAGGCACCGGCCTACAATGGCAGCAACAATGGGGCCACAATAATGGGAAATTACCGCGCCCGCCCCACAGGAAGCTGAAATGAGAAAAGGTTTCTATTACGGGTGGGTTATTGTAGCCACCTCTTTCGTAACCCTGACCACCTACGGGGTATTCTACTCCCAGGGTTTGTTCTTTGAGCCCCTGATGACACATTTCCAGTGGTCACGGGCGGAGGTGTCCCTGGCTTTCACCATCTACATGGCCACCTATACCTCGGCGGCGCTCCCTATGGGCTGGCTGTATGACCACTATGGACCCCGGCCGCCGCTGATGATAGCCAGCATTCTGGTGGGCGGCGGCATAGCTTTGTGCAGCCAGGTCACCGCCTTATGGCAATTGTACTTGCTCTTCGGCGTGGTGGCCGGTGTGGGATTTGGTGCCATCTATCCTGTTCCGGTGGCCACAGTGGTCAAATGGTTCCTGAAAAGGCGGGGCATGGCCGTGGGTATCGTCACCAGCGGCGGCGGCGTAGGAATGTTTGTAATGCCCCATATCACAGAGCCTCTAATCAGCTCCTATAGCTGGCAAGCGGCCTTCATGGTCATCGGCCTCATGTTCATGGTCCTCATCGGCGTATCCGCCCTGGCTATGAAGGATGTCCCCAAGGGGAGCAATTACGTGATCGGGGTGGTCTCCCAGCCGGAAGATACAGAGGCCGTACCCACAGGCACGCCACACGGGAAAGATATGACACCCCGACAGGCACTGAGGGACAGGGCTTTCTGGATGTTCTACCTGGCATTCATCTTCGCCGTGGCTGCGGATAGAATGGCCTCCCTGGAGGTTATCGACTACGGACGCAGTATCGGCCTGCCCCGGGCAGGGGCGGCGGGGGCGCTGGGGTTCATGGGGCTGGGCAGCATCGGGGGAAGGCTGTTCATAGGAACTCTCTCCGACCGCCTGGGTAGGCGGGCCACCCTGACAATGTGCTTTGCACTGCAGGGCTTGGCCCTGTTGGCGGTGCCGTCGGTGGGGGGAGCGGCCATGCTTTCCGCCACAATGTGCATTCTGGGGCTGGCCTACGGTGGCTTTGTGGCGCTCTACGGCCCTATAGTGGGAGAGGCCTTCGGCCTAACTCACCTGGGCAAGATTTTGGGGCTCTCTTTCACCAACGGCATCTGGGCGGCTATACTGGGGCCCCTCGTTCTGGGCGGATACTTGGTGGATATCACGGGCGGCTACCAGTGGTCCTTTATTCTGGGTGGAGTATCGTGCGGCATAGCCGCCGTACTCACCTTTGCGGCCCGTCCCACCACCACCACTCTACCAGAAGGCGGATAGCAACCGCCATATAATTCAAAGTAGCCACAGCCGCGTGCGCCGCTCTTGACAGCCACACCGGGGCTGCATATACTCGGAAGCAATATAGGAGACTACCCAGGCATCAACAAAGGAGGTGGGCGATGCGTCGCATGGCAGTCATGTTGGTCTGTCTGGTTGCCCTTCTGTTGGTGGTGGCATGTGGTGGTGGGGGAGGGGCAGGGGAAGCCACCCCGGCTCCAGCGGCAATGGCGACTCCGGTGAACGGGGTGGTTCAGCTAACTATCAACGATGGCGAGATTCAACCCAAGAAAGTAGCCATCAAGGCTGGGGAAGCGGTGATATTTCAGGTCACCTCGGTGGATATCTATCACACCCTAAGCATAGATGAACTGGATATAAACCTGAGGGTAGGCCGGGGGAAGACAGGTGAGGTGCAAGTAAAGGTGGATACCCCCGGTACATATACCTTTTATTGCCGGGTGACCGGGCACCGGGGCAGCGGGTTGGCGGGGAGCAGGTTCGGGGAAGAAGGCACGCTGATAGTGGAGTAGCCCCCCCCCTCAGTTCCCGACTTTCATCATGGTGCTGGGCAACCAGGTGGCCAGCCATGGAAAGGCGGCGATAATGGCCACCACCACATGAAACAGTATTACATAGGGGAAACAGCCCCGTATAACATCTATCATGGGCGTGTTGGGGGTCAGCCCCTTGACCACATAGAAGTGCAGTCCCACGGGCGGAGTAATAGCGCCTATCTCTATGTTGAGGACCAGCATTACCCCGTACCAGATGGGGTCCCAACCCAGGCCGTTGACGATGACAGGATACACCAGGGGTGTGGTAAGCACGATGAGGGATACCCCGTCAAAGAACATGCCCAGTAGGATTAGGAATGCCCACACCATTGCCAGAATTACCCACTTGTTCACCGGCAGGGAGACCATCCAAGCGGTGAGGGATTGAGGGATGTAGGCCAGGGTAGCTACATAGGCGAAAGTCATGGCCGCCACCAGGATGAGCAGCATGTAGCCGGTGACCGTTACGGCGTCATGGAGACCGCCTCGGACCAGGTCCAGCCTCAGCCCCCGATGCTTCATGGTCAGGATGAGGAAGGCCCCCAGGGCACCCACCGCCGCTGATTCAGTGGGCGTAGCCATTCCCGTATAAATGCTGCCAATTACGATGATGATGAGCATCACAGGTGCCCACAGGCTGCGTAACGCTTGTAGCCTCTCTCCCCAGGGCACACCTGGCTCCCGTGGGGCCGCCTGTGGGTAGCGTACGCCAACCCAGAAATGGTACATGGAGAACACTATCATCACCACGATGCCGGGTAGAATACCAGCTATAAAGAGGCTGCCAATTGAGTTATCGGAGATGTCCCCGTAGAGTATCATGGCTACGCTGGGGGGGATGAGGGCGGCCAGACCCCCTGCTGCCGCCACCGAGCCCAGGCTCAGGTCCCGGCGATATCCTTTGCGCTGCATCTCGGGGATGGCCACCACCCCGATGGTAGCGCTGCCCGCCAGAGCAGAGCCGGACATGGCCCCGAAGATGCCGCAGGCCCCTACCGTAGCCGTGGCCAACCCCCCCGGAAGCCATCCCAACCACTTGCTGGCCAGGTCGTAGACATCCCGGCCGACGCCGCTGTGGTAGATTAGATTGCCCATGAAGATGAACAGGGGCACAGCAGCCAGCGTGAAGCTGGTACTGATACCATAAGCGGTAAAGAATATGGCGTCAATGCCACCCCATCCTTCCAGCAGGAGCAGCAGGAAGACGCTGACGAAGCCTAAGGAGAAGGCGATGGGTAGCCCTGTGGCCAGCAGCGTCAGCAGTCCTGTGACCATAATGAGGACAATCAGCCACTGGTCCATTAATGTTGCCCCATATCAGTTGTTTGTCCGGCATCGCCATGGCCCCGAACAGCCGCCAGCAGTTGGAACCAACGGTATATAAAAGTGATGCTGAGCAGGAGGCCGCCGATGGGCACCATGGCCTGAGGGAAGGCCTCAGGCAGATTTAGAATCGGGGTGCCGGCGCCCAAGTCCATTGACCATTTCACCCCACTGTACCCCTTTATCAGCAACATTGAAGAGAACACCAACCCCAGGGGGTAAACAGCCAGGAAAAGGTAATTTCTACGTTTCTCCGAGAGCCTGCCGGTAAACAGGTCCATCCTTACATGCCGCTCCTTCTCCAGGACATAGCCCGCCGCCAGGAACACGGCTACTGTTAGGGCTATTTCACTGCCCTCAAAGGCCCATTGGGTGGGGGACCTGAAGAAATACCGGGCTATTACTTCGAAAGTAATACCCAGGGTCATGAAGACCATGGCTGCACCTGCGATGACCAAGCCGGCGCGGTTAATACCCCGTACCACCAGGCCCAGAAGTCCTCCTATAGCGGCGATAGCACCCACGGATTTACCTCCAGGAAGAGAAGCGTATAAAGAGTGGGGGGCCAGTCGGCCCCCCACTCGGACTGCTATTGTCTATTAAGGAGCCGCTCGCTTGATAACGCCCAAGGCCTGCTCCCCGACGGTGCCCAGTTCCTTTCGGAAGGTGTCCTTCACCTTGGAGAGCGGTGCCTCCCATACTGTTGTGGCCTCTTCATCGTTGATGAAGTAAACTTCCAGGCCGGCATCCTTCAAGAGCTCCAAAGCTTCAAAGTCCTCCGTGTCCATGATTCTCATCTGCTTCTCAACCATGATGTCCTGGTAGAGGTCCTTGAGAATTTGCTGGGTCTCCGGGGTTAAGGAGTTCCAGGTATCCATGTTAATCCACATACCCAGGTTTCCAGCAAAGATGGTGCCAGCGGTCCAGGTCTTGGCTACCTCGTAGAGTTTGCGCGGGATATTGCTCATCCCGGTGGTGATATAGGCGTCAACCGTGCCCCGCTGGAGGGCGGTGTAGATGTCCGAGGAGGACATCCAGGCAGCCTTGGCCCCCAGGGGCTCAATCATCTTGGCCTGCCAGGCGCCGAACACCCGAACAATCTTCTGATCAAAGTCCTTGGGCTCTTTAATGAGGGTGGAGTTAGTTCCCCAGCCGGACCAGTTGATAGGGGTCTCGCCAATCTCCATGATGTTTATCTTGTTGAAACCTTCTTTGTTATAGAGGTCCATCAGCCCCATGCTGGCAGCGTTGGCCATGTGTCGGTAGTCCGAGAAATTGAAGGGCAACTCAGCTGCACCGAGCAGGGGGACCTTGGCCGAAGCGTAGGGATGAGGTACGAAGGCCGCCTCTACCACCCCCTTGGACACCGCATCCAACTGCTCTTTGGCCTTAATCAGGGACTGGGCGCCGTAAATGGTTACCGTCACCTTGCCGCCGGTGGCCTTTTCCACGGCATCGCCCCATTTGTCCATCGACTGGGAATAGGAGTAGCCGGGCGACAGGTGGTGGCTTACTCTCAACTCAACGGGCTGCTGCACCGGTTTTGGTGCCGGGGCAGGTTTGGCTGCCGGAGCCGGTGCCGGGGCAGGTTTGGCTGCCGGGGCCGGTGCAGGGGCCGGGGCAGGTTTGGCTGCCGGAGCCGGTGCAGGGGCCGGGGCGGGCGCGGCTTTCTCGCCACATGCGGCCACAGCTATCACCAAGGCCAGCGCCATACCAATAACCAGCAGGTGACGTCCTGCTAACAGTTTACCCTTGTGCATCCTTTGCCTCCTTCATTCTTACCTTTGCCCCTCACATCACCTACCAGGGCAACTCTCTTTAAACATGCTCCACATGTACCCGTCTATATATACGGGTTTAAATGTCTCCTGTCAAGCGCAGGAATGGTAAACTTCAGATAATCACCCTCGCATCTTTTAGGTGCCCTAATTCCTCCCATCCCAGTCCTGCCAACTCTATGAGCACCTCTTCCGTATGCTGTCCCAACTCTGGAGCAGCGTTTTTCGCCTGGCCCGGCGTCTCAGTCAGGTCAACGGTTATGCCCACTTCCTTTATAGGGCCGTGGGTTGGATGCTCTACAGTGGTGACGTAGTTGTTGGCCAGCACCTGGGGGTCTGAGGCCAGGTCGGCATAGCTCTGCACCGGGGAGGCGGTGCAGTCATTTTCCCGCATAAGCGCGCACCACTCGTCCCGTGTCTTGCTGAGGAAGACTTCGTCCAAGATAGCTATTAGCTCCTCGTTGTTGCTGGCACGCTTTACGATATCGCTGAAACGGGGGTCTCCCGCCAACTCTGGGCGGCCTATGGTGGCACAGAACACTGGCCAGTAGCGGTCACCCTCTGTCATCCCTAGGGCTATGTACTTCCCGTCCTGGCATTTATAGGTGTTGCGGATAGGGTTGTTCATCTGGTGATGCTCCCTCAGGGAAGGCTCCTTCTCAGTGGTCAGATAAGTCTGAAAGAGCCACTCCTGCACGGCTATAAGGGCCCCCATAATGGATACATTCACCTCTTGGCCCACCCCGGTCTTCTCTCGGGCCAGCAGGGCCAGGGTAGCAGCGTAGGCCAGTTGTAGAGAGCCGGTGAAGTCCCCTATACTGAAAGGCCCCTCCGCCAGGATTTCGTCCTCCGGATTGTGTCGCAACAGGTTAACCAAACCGGCCCGCGCCATCCCAGTGAGGTCCTGGCCAGGCAGATCCGCATCCGGGCCCCGAGCACCGAAGGTGCTCAGATGCACAAAGATAAGTCTGGGGTTTACTTTGGACACAGACTCGTAGTCCAGCCCGTATTTCCGTAATGACTTCTTACGCAGGCTGCTGACAAAGACATCTATGTTGGGGAGCAGCCGATATATAAGGTCCCTGCCCTGTGGCGTTCTTATATCTATGCCAACAGACTTTTTCCCCCGGGCGGAAAGCTCCCAGGGGTAGTTGACGGGGTTGGGAGGGACGATACTGGTCAGGCCACCTGAGTTAAAAATCCCTCTCAGGCGGTCGCCACCAACCGGCTCCTCAACCTTTATTACCTCGGCACCCATATCGCAAAGGTGGCTTACCCCAAAGGGGGCAGCCCCCCACATGGTAAGTTCCAGGATGCGGCACCCATCCAGCGGCTGTACCATCTCTCCCCCTATACCAACCCTTTTCCTTCCGGCATTGGAAATCCAACCATCTCGATAACCTCATTCTCCAGGGTGCAGGCACGGAGCCAGTGGCTGGCTTGGCGTACCGCCTAACCCACTCCATAGCCTTGCTATACATCGGTGCCTGCCACGCAGCCCACTGAAGGCCACCGACAAGAGATGAAAGCCACCCTCCTGTACCGACTTTCACTCTATAGCTGGCTATAGCTGCTTCTAAATTTTTTCTATTTTAGACGGAAAAGGAAATGGTGTCAAGGCAGGCAGGCCCGCACGGGGGGGCAGGAATTCTTGTTAGGGGTGTGCTATTATGAGGCTTATCTGACCGCCAGCGGTGGCGCAAGGGATGGAATTGGCCAGAGACGTATACGAACTCCAGAAGTTGGATACCGAGTTGGACGCCCGGCGCCATGCTTTAGGCGCTGTGGAGTCCCGCTTGGGGGATGACCGAGAGATAGCACAGGTCGGTGCGCAGGTGGAGGCCACCCTCGGCAAGCGGAAATGCCTGGAACGGGATATACACTTACTTGAAGTGGAGTTGGAGGGGCTAAGGGGTAAGCTCAGTGGGATTGAGACCAAGGTCTACGGCGGCAAGGTGACCAACTACAAAGAACTCGGAGATCTGGAAAAAGAGGCCGATATTTTTCGCCAGCAGCGCCAGAAACAGGAGGAGGAAGTCCTAAAGTTGATGGTGCAGTTTGAAGAAGTCCGAGACCAGGCGACCGAAGGGCAAAAGGAGCTGAAAGCGCTGCAGCAGCATTGGCAGCAGGAGCAGGAGCAACTGTCCACAGAGCGGTCTGAGTTGCTCCAAGCTATTTCAAAACTGGAGGGCCTCCGGGAAAGCGCGGTAAGCCGCATTGACCCCACTTCCCTTCAACTTTACGAGAGTATCCGCCAGAGCCGACCACAGGCCGCAGTTAGGGTGGAACAGGGACGGTGCCAGGGGTGCCGGGTGGCCCTCTCTATGAACGAGATACAAAAGGCCCGCGGGGGTGTCATTCAGTGCTCCAGTTGCGGCCGCATCCTTTACTCTGGGTAGTCTTCAGAGGTGGTCAAACCAGCACCACCACATGTTCCTCCCACCCAAGTGAAGGGCTGGGTGGCAAAATCCAGCCGTTAGGCAATCCTCTAGTCATTGTCCTGGTACCGCCAGTATGGTACAGTGTAGCTGGGGAGGCTGGGTAGCCGCCCCCCCCGATACGCTGGGGGGGAGGAAAGTCCGGGCTCCGCCGGGCAGGATGCTGGGTAACGCCCAGGAGGGGTAACCCTACGGAAAGTGCCACAGAAACCAGACCGCCAGCGGCCCCGGCCAGCCGGGGTGCGGGCAAGGGTGAAAAAGTGAGGTAAGAGCTCACTGCACCCCCGGGTGACCAGGGGTGTGGGCAAACCCCATCTGGAGCAAGACCGAATAGGAGGGTGAGGAGACGCCCGGCTCCCAGTCCGCCGCAGGCGGGCTAAGCCCTCGGGTTGGTCGCTGGACCCCGGCGGTAACGACGGGGCTAGAGAAATGGTTGCCGCCCCCGGAACAACGGGACGAAGGCCTCAGGGTTGTAAACCGCTTTCACAGGGGGTACAGAACCCGGCTTACAGGCCTCCCCACTTTTACCCTCCCCGAGTATGTTTTTCCGTTTGGTAGCCTTCCTCTGTCAGCCGTGTCAGCAGAACCGGGGCCAACACTATATTCCCCCCAACGGCTTAACCCTGCCGACTGGGATAGCGGGCCCTACCATTTGTCATGTCCATGCGTTGAGTAGGAGAAATAGATTCGCGTTCATCATCATCTTCTGTTTGGCCCTAGTCTTTCTGTCGCTCGGCATGGTACCTAGCAGCGCATATCACAAGAGGATGAACTGGCCCTTTCTCGTACTGAGTATAACCATATCAGGAGCGACAGGGTTCCCTCATCTCCTGACAGGCGCAAGCCAGTCTTTCGATATCGGCTTTGGCGTCCTAGCCGGGTTGGTTACCATATGGGTCCTAGTAATGGTAATAGTAATCTGGCTTACCCGCAAAGTATGGTAACGGGATAGGCCCATGCCATACCGGGACTCGTGGGCCTTAGTGTGCACCTAGCCTCTAATTGACAGCAGAGTCTTTTACACTCCTATATTCGCTGACCGGTAACAGCCCCCTCCAACATGGCAGTGGCGATGTCCCGAGGTTCGTAGCTGTCCCCAATCAAGTAAAGTTCGGACACCTGGCCCCATAGCTGGTCCGCCAGTTCTCTGGACGGCGCTACCCCGCGGCTGAGGACGATGGCATCGGCCTCCATGAACCTCTCATTCCCCTCCCGGTCCACCAGCATAACCCCCTTCGGCTGTATCTCTTTGACATCGTGTTCGTTGATGAGCTCGACCTCCAGCTTGGCCAGCCTGGCAAGCAACGGCCCGCGGTGAAGAGCGGTGGACCCTCCAGCCAGCCCCGATTGCCCGGAGCGAGCGACAACCGCAGTGGGACATCCCTGCAACGCCAAGAACTCCGCTGTCTCGCAACCTGTGCGGCGGCCGCCCAGGACGACCACTTTTTTGCCCGCCAGGTCTACAATGCCTGCCAGGACATCGTGAGCCGTAACCACATTGCCTTGCTCTATTCCGGGGAGGGGAGGGATCAGGGGGGTGGCCCCTGTGGCCACCACCAACACATCCGGTTTCTCCTCCTTCACCTTCGCACTATCCACCTCGGTCTTCAGGTGTATGTCCACCCCGGCCTTGTCCATTTCACGGGCCAGAAAGTCCCTAAGACTGCTCACGGTGCTCTTGTGCGGTGCCGCAGCCGCCAGCTTAAGCTGGCCGTCACCCAGGGCCTCCCCCTTCTCGTAAAGGCTCACCTTATGCCCCCTTGATGCAGCGATGCGGGCAGCCTCCATACCCGCCGGGCCACCCCCTACCACTATCACCTTTTTAGAAGTGAGGCTCGGCCTCAGGTCTGCCATGTCCACCTCCCGACCCAGGGTGGGATTCACAGTGCAACTGGTAGGGATGCCGGCGTCCATTGCATTCCGGCAGTACTCGCACCGGATGCAGCGGCGGATGTCCGCGGAGCGGCCCTGGGCCAGCTTAGCCACCCACTCCGGGTCAGCCAGCAGCGGACGCCCGAGGGCGATAAAATCAGCTTTGCCGGCCTCCAGCACTCCTTCAGCAAACTCGGCATCCCGAATCTCGCCCACGGTAATTACAGGCAAATTCACCCTCTGCTTGATGCCTTCGGCGTAATGAACCAGCCATCCCTGGGTCCGCGCCGATGGGCTCTCCTCCGGAGAGGCGTTGCTGGCAGGAGTAATGCCACC
>JASLXN010000140.1 GCA_030740315.1 Dehalococcoidia bacterium
TCTGCGGAAGACCTCGTGGGCGGGAAGCCCGTCCACACGCTCTCCTTTGAACATGATACGGCCGCTGGTACACTTCAGGAAACCGGTTATCAGGTTAAAGAGGGTGGTCTTGCTGGCGCCGTTGGGACCTATGAGCCCTGTGACGGTTCCGGCCCTAACCTTCAACGAGCATTGATTGACCGCCCGAACCCCATCGAAGTCCTTGACCACATCCTGGGTCTCCAGGAGGCTGCCGTTGTCTTTCCCTGCTGTGTTGTTCATCAAATCGAGATGGATTTCAGCACAATCCTACATCTTAAAAGCCTTCATTGCCAATTACCATCAGTGCTTCAGGCGCCGTAAACCACAGCTTCGATGACTATATCACTGGCGCTTTTTGTGGTCCCTGGCAGTGAGCGCCAACGCAAGCTACAACTTACACAATTTACTTGACACTACCACACATGACATTGGTGCGTCCAGCAGTAGGGCCAAGCCCAGCAACACTGTCATGATGAGCGTAGCTGAGAATCTCAGTGCGCCATGGGAATTGGGGCATCTTGCCTCCCTCATTATATTTTCCTTGTCCTTGGGGTAAAATAGGCGCAAGCAAGCACGAGGTTGCCGCAATAATCGTCTGGTCGAAGGGGGTGCCGATGATACACTTCAACAAACTGGTGGGGCAGGCGGAGTTCCTTAGCCCTCTAAAAGACTTCCAGCCGGACTCCCAACCCATCGAATACCGGGAGGATCCACTGCTGGGGCTGACCTCCGTAGTGAGAACGGGCCGCCAGTTTTGGGGCTCCCTGTACAAGACCGATGAGGCCCTGGTGCAGAGGATGTCCGACGAGTCCCGGGGATGGTGTTTCTTCTGCCCGGAGAAGGCCACCACCGCTACCCCTCGCTTCCTCCCCGGTTTCATACCCGAAGGCCGCCTCCAGAGTGGGGAGGCCATCCTCTTCCCCAACCTCTTCGCCCAAAAGGAACACAGCGTCATATGCGTCATGACTGACCAGCACTACCTGCCTCTGGATGCTTTCGCCCCGGCGCTGCTCTCCAACGCCTTTAAACTCTCCGCGGAATACATAGGCCGGCTGTACCAGGCGAAGGCCGTGAAGTACGCTGAGATAGGCTCCAACTACATGTTCCCCGCCGGTGCTAGCATCGTCCACCCTCACCTACAGGTAATGTGTTCCGATATGGCCTGCTACCTGCTGCGTGAGATGGTGTCACGGGGGCGCCAGTACCAGGAACAGCACGGGCGCAATTTCTGGGAAGATCTCATGGAGACGGAGCGGCAGAGCAGGGAGCGTTATCTGGGCCGCATCGGCGACACGGAGTGGTTCCTACCTTTCGCCCCTACCCGAGAAGATGAGGTTGATGCCGTGGTGCGGGGCAAAAGCCATTTTATGGAGCTTACCGAAGCAGACTGGGAGGCGCTGTCCGATGGGCTGTCCCGGGTGCTCCGCTACTATGGGGACAAGGGGCTCTCCAGCTTCAACTTCGCAATATACTCCGGACCCCTGAGTGTGGAGCTCCCTTACTTCTGGATGGGGCTCAAGATTGTCTCACGCACCAGCGTTCAGCCCATGCCGGTCAACGATGTGTGGTACTCCAATAACATTCTCATTGACGGCTTTGTTACAGAGCCGCCGGAAGAATTGGCGATGGATCTGAAGCCCTATTTTTCATAGCCCAGGATGTTGCGAAAGGCTGGGCTGGTGCGGATATAGCTCGTAGTGGGCGGAAACAGGCAGAATTGCCAGGTGGTACCAACCCCCAAATTTGCCACACTGTGGATGGCTAGGGTACAATTGCCAAATCGTTAGAAAGGGGGAATCGTCATGGCTGTGGGACACCGCTACCGCACCAAGCCCATAGAATGCTGGCAAAAGGCCAAAGAGCTCAGGCTCAATCACTATAAACAGATAGTCTCCGCAAAGGAGGACGGCAAGCTAATGGTGACCGGCGGTGCGGAGACGCCCCAGCCGCTGCTGGCTGGGCTTGGCGAATTCGCTTTCCTGGCCGGGGAGCCTTATGGGGCCACCATAGGCAGCCAGCCCGAAGTGAGCCAGGAGTGCGGTGAGGTTGCTGAGTCCAGAGGTTTCGCACGTGACCTGTGCGGCTACATGAGAAACTACTGGGGCTCCATGTACCTGGATCGCTTCTTCTACGGCGGCCCCTTCCCCCGTCCCGACTTCTGCTTCCAGCTACACTTTTGCGATTCCCACGCCAAGTGGTTTCAAGTAGTGGCGGAGCACTACGGAGTACCATATTTCTCTCTGGACTACCCGGTGCTGGGCCGCCATGAGCGGAACGATACCCGGCGTGACTACTTGGCGGGCCAGATGCTGGACTTTATAGACTGGGCGCAGAAGATCACCGGCAGAGGGTACGACGATGAGAAGATGATTGAGGCCTGCCGCAACGAGTTCCAGAGTTCGTCGCTGTGGGGAGAGGTGATGCTGGAGAACCGGAATATTCCCGCCCCACTGGATCAGAAGTCCATCTTCTCCCTATACATCATAGCCGTTCTCATGCGGGACGCAAAGGAATCGGTGGACTTCAACCGGCTGATGCTGGACGAGGTGCGGAGCCGGGTGGCAGACGGCATAGCGGCTTTGCCGGACGAGCGCTGCCGGCTGGTGGACGATAGCCCACCGCCCTGGTACTTCCTGCGGCTATACCGCCACATGGAGAAGTACGGCGTGGTGGTGGTAGCATCGTCCTACTCCATACTGCTGGCGGGAGCGGTGAGCGAAGGTTCCGATGGCCGCTGGGCGCGTGCGCTCAGCCCCGAAGAGCAGGGTATGCCCATGAAGAGCCGTGAGGACGCCTGCCGCGCCTTGGCCCAGTTCTACATGGATCGGCATATTTTTGACACCTTCTTCACCGGCGAGGCCAAGGCCCGCATTCACTCCCGGATTGTACGGGAATGGCAGGCCGAAGGGCTGATAATCCATCAGAACCGGGGGTGTGAGGGCATCAGCCTAGGCAGTTCAGAGGCCCGTCTCCAGCTCCTCAAAGAGGGTATTCCGGTGATAGCCTACGAGGGGAACATGGCCGATAAGCGGGAGTTTGACGAGACCCAGGTGATGGACCGGATAGAGGCTTTTGCGGAGTCACTGAACTTGACAAAGCTGGCCGACTGAGCTTTAGCGCCCCTTGAAGAGGGGCTCCCTCTTCTCCACCCAGGCCCGGGGGCCTTCTTTGGCGTCCTCGGTGCCGGCGATAATCCCCATGGCCTTCTTGTGCTCTTTCCAGGCGGTCTCCGTATCTACTTCCATGCATTTGTAGGCCAAGGTCTTAGTGATTCCAATGGCCACTGATGGCCCTTTGATGACGGGCATGGCCAACTCCCACACCTTTAACATAAGCTCATCGTGTGGTACCACATAGCTCACGAAGCCTATTCTGAGGGCCTCCTCGGCGTTGAACAGGCGTCCGGACCACATCACTTCCAGTGCGTTGGCCATGCCGAGAATGCGAGGTAAGTAGTAGGCGAGTCCGGCGGCGGGTGCCGAGCCCATGCGGATGAATCCCCCCCCGAAGCGTGCCTTCTCCGAGGCAACCCGGATATCGCACAGGGTGGCCAACTCCAGTCCCCCTCCCACGGCAGCGCCGTTTATGGCACCTATGACGGGCTTGGGCATCTCCCGGAGGGTGCGGTGCAGGCGGCCCCAGCGCGCCGTGAAGTCTTTGCCTTGGGAGCGGGCGGCGTGTAGTGCCCGGGGATTGGCTCCACCACAGAAGGCCCTGCCGGTGCCGGTGAGCACCAACAGCTTGACCGCATCGTCATTTCGGGCCTCTTCCATAGCCTGGAGTATTTCATGCCCCATCTCCAGGGAGATTGAGTTCATGGCGTCCGGGCGGTTCAGGGTAAGCAGCCCCATCCCGCGGTCGTTGGTGTATTCAATATGCTCAAAAGGCATGTTGGCATCCTCCGGTTGCTTCAGGATCTTGTCCTGGAACTTTCGCACATAGGATAGCATATTGAAGCGTGGAAGAAAAAGATAGTGGGTGATAGGGTTGTCTATGTGGCATTAGCTTTTCCCACCCATCCGCCCAGGAAGATTACAGGCGTAGGTCACCCACGCTCTGAAGATAGTCTCGTGGGCAATCCCCTCGCGCCCCTTGGGGTCTGATGGTGTTTTACCTCCGCCCGAGAGATGACTTCATGGGCTTTGACCTGCCCCCGGGGTTGAGGGTATTCCATACTGCCCACCAGAGAGATAATCGTGGGGTCTTGGGGGAGTTCAACCCCCCAAAAAAATTACGAGGCGGATGGAGGGAAGCAAACTGCTGAGCCCACACCTCTAAGTGGGCGGCGGACGCCCGTACGATGGGACGCATGAGGGACGCGGGGTTGGTTGGCCTAAAGGCCCTTGAAGTGAGGCTCCCGTTTCTCCAGGAAAGACTGTACGCCCTCCTGGAAGTCCTCTGTGGAGCGGCATACGGCTTGGGCAGTGCCCTCAAACTCGGCTGCCTGGTCC
>JASLXN010000141.1 GCA_030740315.1 Dehalococcoidia bacterium
GCACTGCCCGCAACGGCTCTCTGTTCACCCGTCGGGGCCGTATCAACATCACCAACTCCCGATTCCTGAGTCAGGAGTCGCCGGTGGAGGAGGATTGCCCGTGCTATCTTTGCCGTACTTACTCTGCTGCCTACCTCAGCCACCTCTTCCGCACCGGCGAAACCCTAGGGCTCAGGTTGGCCACCCTCCACAACCTGACCTTTATCCAGTGGTTGATGGAAGAGATGAGGACGGCCATCCAGGGGGGTGGCTTCCCCAATTTCAGGGAGGGGTTCCTGGCCGGATACCGTCCCACTGATGAGGCGGTGAGGCTGGCACGCCGCAGGCGTGCTGGCGAGGTGGAGTCGTGAAGTGGTGGCACTTCCGCTACTCTCCCGCTTGTAATAGTAGCTCACAGGCTTTTGCGGTAAAGGAGCCCGCAGGGCTGACCGAAGATGTTGTTTGCCATTCGTTACTCGTCCAGTGAGATGTCTGGCGGGCAAACCTGGGTGAGACATCTCCAAAACCCAGGGGGTTTGGCGGGCTGAACCCCCCAAGAATGATACCAGGATGGTGGGTGGGAATGAGAATGTTCAGCAAGCGATACCACAGGGGAATAAGCCGTGGAAAGGGATGAGTTCGAGTCCCTGGTGGAAAGGGCTCTGTTGGCGTTGCCCCAGGAGCTACAGGAGAGCATAGAGAATGTGGCGGTGATGGTGCAGGACTGGCCCAGCCGCAGCCAGCTACGGGACGCCGGGATAGGGCGGTGGGAGGGGATGCTGGGCCTCTACGAGGGGATACCCCATACCGAGCGTGGCATCAGCTACAACCTGGTGGCACCTGACCGCATCACCCTTTTCCAGAGGCCCATAGAGCTTATCTGCCGGAGCCATGAAGAGATGGTAGAAGAGATAGGCAGAGTGGTGCGTCACGAACTGGCCCACCACTTCGGCATCTCCGACGTTACCCTGGACGAGATAGAGAGGGAGTAAAGCTATCCGCCGGCGATGGCGGGGACGATGCTTACCTCGTCGCCGGCTTTGAGGGGGGTATCCAACTCCTGGAGGAAGCGGATGTCCTCGCCGTTGACATAAATATTAACGAACTGCTGCACCTGCCCCTGCTGGTCTGTTAGCCGCTCCTTCATGCCGGGGAACTGGCTCTCCAGCCCGTCCAGGCACTGTGCCAGGGTGGATGCCTCAACATCCACTAGGGTCTGATTAGCGGTGAGACGGCGCAGCGGCGCCGGAATCCTTACCTTAACTGCCATGTAAATCAGTCCTCCTTGGAGTTTGTCTAAGAATTATTTTAAGAATTTATAGCCGCGTCTTTGCTTTTCCCCAATGAGGCGTTGTTGCGTTATAGGGACAGTCTCATCATAGATTGTATCCTTTCTGTTTGTCGTGCGTCTGCCCCATGCTTCCTGCCTTTTGTGTTCCTAAAAGGTCTTGTCTACTTTGGGTCTGTTTATCTCTGCTAACAACGAGGCAGTTCCATTTGTGAGTTATCTAGGCGTTCCAGTATATTTGTGGTGTATCCATCGCTTAAATCTATTCGCAGGCACCCGCGCCTCAATAGCTTTGCCACAACCAGTATTGTACCGCTCCCGGCGTATGGGTCAATTATGCGGCCTTTGCCCGTCTAAAACTTCTTTCACCGCACTTCCCAAGTTTTGTCTCTTAATCCCGTGTGCAAACCCCTGAAAGTGCTCCTTGGCGGCGGTAAAGAAGTTCGCCAGTATTTCTTTCAGGTTCTCGCTGAGGTCGGTCAAGCTACGGCGCTCTTTAGCCTTCAACTACATCGCCGCCCACGGGATCCACGCGGACTCCCTTGGTGGCGACCCATTCCAAGCCCTTGTCAATGTCTTCCTCTTTCCCTTCCACCTCCAGCACCACCCAGCCCCGGTCCTCGGCCACGTCCGCCCGGCGGATATTGGTCACCACGCGGAACTGCTGGGCCAAGTGGTATATCACCGGCTCGGTCACCAGATCTGGGGGAAAGGTGAACATAACCCTTTTCTTAGCCACGGTCTGTCCTCCCTGTGTCTTTGAGTGGTGGTGTCCAGAAGGCCCTTTCTCCCACCTCCTGCTCAAAGGAGGCCACGGTGGGGTCTACGGTGATGGGAGGGGCCACTTTTTCCTGTACCGCTTCTATGGTCTTGAGGCCGGAGGCGGTGATAATGGCTACCGTCAGCTCATCCGGCTTGATGGTCCCCTGAGCGGCCAGCCGTTTGAGGCTGGCCACCGTGACGCCACCTGCCGTTTCGGCGAAGACACCCTCGGTCTCCGCCAACAGCTTCATGCCGTCTACTATTTCATCATCGGAGACTGCTACCGCCCTGCCTCCGCACTCCTGCAGTATATTCAATACGAAGAAGCCATCCGCGGGGTTGCCGATGGCTAGGGACTTGGCGATGGTATCCGGTTTCACAGGGCGGACCGGCTTGCCCGTCTCAAAGGCGGTGGCTACCGGCGAGCAGCCTTGTGCCTGGCCGGCGAAGAGGCGGCTGCCCACTTTGCCTATGATGCCCAATTGGGAAAGCTCGTGCATCCCTTTCCACACCTTGGTGAGCAGGGAACCTGAGGCCACGGGCACTACCACGGCGTCCGGGGCTTGCCACCCAAGCTGTTCTGCGACCTCGTAGGCCAGGGTCTTGGAGCCTTCGGCATAGTAGGGGCGGATATTAATGTTGACGAAGGCCCAGGGGAAGCGTTCGGCCAACTCGCTACACAGCCGGTTCACTTGGTCATAGTTGCCCCGTACTGCTACCAAGGTGGGGCCGTAGATGGCTGAGCCCAGAATCTTGCCCTGTTCTAGGTCGTGAGGTACGAAGATGAAGGCTCTCATCCCTGCCCGGGCGGCGTGTGCAGACACGCTGTTGGCCAGGTTTCCCGTGGAGGCGCAGGCCACTGCCTGGAATCCGAACTCCCGGGCCTTGCTTGCCGCTACTGCTACCACGCGGTCCTTGAATGACCAGGTGGGATTCATGCAGTCGTTCTTGATGTAAATGCGTTCTAGTCCCAGGGCGCGGCCTAGGTTGTGTGCGTGGAAAAGGGGCGTGAAGCCGGCGTCCATGTTGATAGGCTCGTCTTCCACGGGGAGTAGTGCCCGGTAGCGCCAGATGTTTTTCGGTCCGGCAGCGATAGACTCCCGAGTGAGGTTTTGGGAGATGGCTTTGTAGTCGTACACCACCTCTAAGGAGCCAAAGCAAAACTCGCACACGAACAGCGGCTCCAAGGGGTACTCCCTCTTGCATTGTCGGCAGCGCAGGGACCTGGCGAAGGACATTTAGCTGGCGTTCCCCCGGGCCGCGGGGGCCCCTAGGGTGTGGAGGCGTTCTACGATGCCCTGGGCGCCCTCAACAATTCCGTCTATCACCTGCTTTACGGTGGGCACATCCCTCATGAGGCCCACCACCTCTCCCACCGATATGATGCCCTTGTCTAGTTCCCCCTCTAAATATGCCTTGCGGCCCAGATCGCCCCGCAGGAAGGGGTACAACTCGTCTTCATCGGTGCCCCGGGCCTCCATCTCCATGACGGTATCTGCCGTAGGGTTCCTCAGTGCCCGCATGGGATTGCCAACGGAGCGCTCGATAACCACGGTCTCTATCTCTTGGGCCTTCAGGACGGCCGCCTTCAAGTCGGGGTGGGCGGGGCATTCTTGGGTGGCCACGAATCGGGTGCCCATCAGCACTCCCTCGGCTCCCAGCGCCAGGGCGGCTACAAAGCCACGGGCGTCGCCGAAGCCTCCTGCGGCCACCACTGGAACACTCAGGCCATCGGCGGCCAGGGGGGTGAGTATAAGGGAGGTGACATCTTCACGTCCGGGGTGGCCCGCGGCCTCAAAGCCCAGTATGGTGATGGCGTCCACCCCCACCCTCTCTGCGGTCTTGGCGAAACGGACGGCGGTGGTCTTGTGCAACACCTTGATGTCGGCGTCCTTGAACATCTTCATATACGGCTCTGGGCTACGCCCCGCCGTCTCCACGGCGGTTATCCCTTCCTCGGCCACGCATTCTATGTAGTCCTCAACGGTCACTGTGGCCCGGGGGTGCCGGAAAAGGGTGATGTTTACCCCGATCGGCTTGTTAGTGAGGTCTTTGCACTTGCGTATCTCCTGCCGTAGTTCTTCCTTGGTGGGGAAGGTGCCCGCGGTGATGAAACCCAGCCCTCCAGCGTTGGCCACCGCTGCCACCAACTCCGCCCGGGAGAGGTGCTGTAACCCGCCTTTAAAGATGGGGTAGCGGATGCCGAACATCTCGGTAAGCCTGTTCTGGAACATGGTCCTCCTCACTTAGTTATTCAAAGCCCCACCAACTGGTGAAGCCCTCCATCGGCTCCCTGTCACGCTCAAAGCTGTTCACAGGGTTGGACCAGTCCGGATAGCCCAGAGACAGGCCAACAACCAGCAGCTTGGAATCAGGTATGCCGGTGA